>CAYXWE010000904.1:0-2047 GCA_964468145.1 uncultured Pleurocapsa sp. | reverse complement strand
AAAGGATCGCGCAGGAAGTACATATCCTGAAATACAATCTGGGGAATAACTAACAAAAAGACAATGGTGGCATAAAAATTTTCATGTACTGCCACCAAATAACCTGCAATCCCAATTTGGAAAACATCGATCGCAATGACGCAAATCCAAGCAGCAGTGGTTACCCCAAACATAACTGGTAAAGATTTTAAACCCATAGCGCGATCGCCTTCTACGCTTTTGAAATCATTAACAATAGCAATACCCAAACCAGCAAAGCTATAGATCAGGGTCAAAATTACAATCGTCGGGTTCAAATCCCCAAATAGGGCGTGTCCAGTCCACCAGGGCAAGGCAATATAGCTAGAACCCAGGGCATAAGTACCCAACCAGCCATTTTGTTTTAATTTTAGTGGTGGTGCAGAGTAGATATAGGCTATAAAAGTACCGCCCAAGGCAATAGAGAAAATAGTCGGAAAATCATGACCGACTGCCCGATCTAAACCATAAGCTAGGGCTAAACCTGCCAGCAGCAAGACCCAGATCTGTATTTTGACCTGAGTTAAAGATATTGCCCCAGAAGGGATAGGTCTATAGGGTTCGTTAATCGCATCAATTTCGCGATCGTAGAGTTCGTTGACGGTTTGAGTATAACCAGTCATCAACGGCCCTGAAAGCAGCATACAGGCTGCAGACAGCAGAAAATTCTCCACCGTCCAAGTGTAGTTACCCGAAGATGCTGCACCGCAGATTACCCCCCAAATCAAAGGAATCCAGGTAATCGGTTTCATTAGCTGCAGTCTTATTTTCCAGAGGGAAGTTTCCCCCGATGCTGCACCCTTCATTCCTAGCAGTTGACGAGTTTTAGAATCGCCTGAATTATCTGCTTTTTCAATATTGGCTGGAGAATCGGACATAATTTTTCGCTCTTAAACCCTTTCAACTAAACTTCTTACTTCTTACTTCTTACTTATCCAACACTTACCTCAAGATACCCATTCAAAAACTTTGCCCCCGTCACAGAACTACCGCGCCAAGCAGGGGGTAGGGTAATATTGCGTCGTTGATCTCCAGCTTCGATGGTAATTTCGGGACCATACTGGGTTAGTTTGACTTCTTTTTTATCAAATCCTGGTAAGAAAACCTTTATTTTGCGATCGCTCGTCATAAATTCGATGGGCTTGAGGGGATTAACGCCTTCTACCATATTGGGTAGTTCGTCTGAGAGAGACTGCCAGTTGCTACCATCAAAATCAGGCAAATTAGTAATAGTTAGAGGCGAAAAGTCAGCCACCACACTATCATCAACTTCACCTCGATTGACTAGCATTCCCCCAATACTCAATCCTACTTGTTGCGCGCTACCCCAAAGATACTTAGCAGTAACCACTGCTGCGGGGTCGGGAGTTGTAACTAGATAAGCCAAGACATTACCCTGAGCGAGGGCTTCTTTACCCCGTTCTAACATCTCGGTTGCAGGGTTATTATCATTGTTAGTAATATCGCTTGCCGTCCAGGTGGTGTTTAGTATTGCACTAGTAACGGGCCCGACAAAGGGAGAAAGAGTTTTCACAATATCTGATTCTGTGAAGATACCGCGAAAACGACGAAAGTACCAACTCATAATCTCTGGCATCCCAAACATTCTGAGGGTATCAATTCCTCCCGAACCATCGTAGACAATTACATCATATTTATTGCTTTGATATTCCTCTCGAATGGCATTAAGAGCTAATGCCCGATCCATACCAGGCAATATTCCTAGCTCTTGACCGTATACCTGTTTAAGAATAGGCGATCGCAAGTATTGAGCTTCTAGTTGTTTAACTTCTGACCAATTATTTTCTAGCAATACAGTAGAATTCAACTGCATTACTGACAGATTAGTGCTTATTTCTTGTGGTTGGGCGGTAGGAGTTATTCCCAAAGCCATCCCCCAAGCGGGACTAGAATCTTGTCCCATCAAAAGAACTTTTTTTCCTGCTGTAGCTAGTTTTTTTGCAGTTGCGATCGCGCTGATGGTGCGACCCGTACCGCCTTTACCCAAAAAGGTGACGATCGAGGACAT
>CAYXWE010000903.1:0-2049 GCA_964468145.1 uncultured Pleurocapsa sp. | reverse complement strand
AGTAAATACTTTTTTAAGCCGTTGTTAATTGAATAGATACCATTGTCAATTAATTAGTTCGTAGCTTTTAGCTTTTAGCCATTAGCTTTTAGCTTTTTAAACTACGTATAAATAGATACGTATAAATAGATACGTATAAATAGAGAATTGGAGTTTTGAAAAAAATACAACAAACAGTTTCAAAGTTGCCATGAATAAACCTCAAAAAAAGCAAATCTTCCGAGAAGAATCTCTCGAACGTTTATCTTCTCCTGAAAGACTCGATCTATTAACTCAAATTGTCAATCGTCGAGACTGGCTGCCTCTATCTACATTAGGAACTTTGGTAATAGCCACTATTGTTTGGAGTATCTTTGGTAAAATTCCCATCGACGTAACTGGAAAGGGATTATTAGTCGTTCCTCATCGCGTCGTCAATCTTCAGTCCCCAGTAGAAGGTCAGTTACAACAGTTAAATATCAAGCCTGGAGATTGCATTGCTAAAGATGATGTTATTGCTACTATCGATCCTTTTGAAATACGTCAAGAGTTAGAACTGGCAAGGAAAAAGCTGGTACAGCTACAAAACCAGGAACACCAAGCCAATACTTTACAAAATCAACGTACAGATTTAGAAATCAAAGCAATCGAGCAGGAACAAACAGCCAAAAGGCAACGCTTTCAGGATGCCCTGAGATTAAGTCCGATTCTTAAAGAGCGCGAACTTGGCGCGATCGAGCAAGAGAAAATCGCCATCCAAAAGCAAATCAATGAGGTTCGAGTTTTAACACCCCAACTAAGAGAGCGGGAAATTAGAGCGATCGCCGAGCAACAGATGAGCCTAGAACAGCAACTTCAAGATGCCCAGGCTCAAGCACCTGTTCTAAAAAAAAGAAGTGAAAAACGCCGTGCTTTGGTCGAACAAGGTGCGATTTCCGAGGATTTAGTTCTCGAAGGAGAACAAGAATACAGGCAGAGTCTTCAAGACATATCTAAATTAAAAGCAGAGTTACAGCAGCTAGAAACTCAAAAAACTGAAGTACAGCAAAAATATTTAGACAATCAAGATTTAATTAGTAAATATCAAGCCAGATTAAGTGAGCTTGATATCGACGAAACTGGAACTCAACAAAAATATTTGGAAAATTTAAGTACCATCTCCCAATTGAAAGCCGAATTACAGCAATTAGATACTCAAATAAAGATCCTCGAACAACAAAATCAAGAAGCTTCAGCAGGACGCAAAAATCCCATTCAAGAAGTCCAACACAATATCGTCCAACTTGAAAAAAAGCTCGAATTCAACCAAGAAATCAAAAGTCCTTATAGTGGCTGTATCCTCGAACTTACTGCCGATAACAGTTCCGTAATTAATCCAGGCGATCGCTTGGGTTCAATTAAAGTTGACAATAGCATAGTAGCCGAACCCATATCTGGCATCGCTTACTTTTCCGTCGGCGATGGCAAAAAAATTCAGCCAGGAATGAAAATTTTTATTACTCCCGATACAGTTCGTCGCGAGCGTTATGGCGGAATTGTGGGAACTGTAACCGAGGTATCCGCTTTCCCCGTTACTAAGCTGGGGGCCTCTAATTTAGTCGGTAATACTGAAGTAGTTGAAACCATGATTTCAGAACTAGGTTCGGTAATTGCAATCCAAGCAGAATTAGAACCAGATCCCCTCACTTCAAATGGTTATAAATGGTCGTCTTCTAATGGGCCTAAAAGTTTAAATATTACTTCTGGTACTACTACTATCACTCGCGTCCGAGTAAATTCGCAAGCTCCCATCTCTTTTGTTATACCTCTGCTTCGAGAGTGGAGTGGAATAGTTTCTTAGGCCTTGCATAGTTGCGGGATGATGCTGAATTTTGAAGGGTTTTTGATTCCCCTAGTCCCCTAGTCTCAAGCGTCCCCCAGTCAGCCTCAGCCATCTCATGATGATGCAACGCCGTTTCATATACCAAATAAATATAAATAAAAACATTACAAATAATTACAGGTATAGTCGAACACAAAAGGTAATCCTTCTAAAGTAATATGATTGGCTAGCAGATTTGAATAACAAGT
>CAYXWE010000902.1:0-2059 GCA_964468145.1 uncultured Pleurocapsa sp. | reverse complement strand
ATAAATTCTATACAGCGTAGGCTCACATCTTGCACCAGTACAAGTAAACTTAATAGAAGATGGGATATTCGCAATCGAGTTGCAGCTAATAAAAACACGCCTGTTCATATCTTGGAAGAATTAGCTAGGGATGAACAGTCAGATGTACGTCGTAGTGTTGCTAGGAATAGTAACACTCCCTTAAAAACTATTTTTAAAGAATTAGTTAGGGATGTTAAAATTAAGCGAACTATTATTAATTATTTATACGATTGTGATTTCGATCCACAAATCGACGATCTAGATCTATGGATTGAAGAATTGAAAAATAATTTTCCTAAAAAGGAGATCGATCTCTATAAGAATAAAATTTTAGAAGAGAGCTTGTCCATAGAAGAAGTACAAGATATCTTAGCAGAAGAAAGTACTGCTGATGTAGAAACTATCGTTCAAAGATTAATAAATACTCGCGGAAAAAATGCAAAAAGATTCCTCGCTCTACGTGCCGATCTTCCCGAACATTTTCTAACACAATTAGCTTTTCAAGCAAATCTAGATATTAAAATACAGCTAGCAATAGCTAATAATCCTCATACTTCTGCTGCTAGCTTAGAACATTTAGCAGATACCGATCGTATCGATCTCAAACAAGCGATCGCATCTAATTCCAATACTCCTAGTTATATTCTTCAGATGTTTGCTGAAGATAAAAGCCCCAAAGTCCGCGCCTTAGCAATGGCTAATCCCAATTTAACTTTAGAAGCAACAGAACAAATACTTTGTGGAGAATATGCAGCAGAATATCCCCAATATAATGCCGACTATCCCAAAAACCATCCCGATAGTCTAGGGGTTGTCTTAAATTATTATGCGCAGTCGCAATTTCCCTTAATTCGCTATCTTGCTTTGCTACAACCCCAAGTATCTAAAGAAATTTTAGAGTTACAAAGTTTATCTGTTTCTTGGCGCGATCGCTTTGCTGTAGCCCAAAATAATCAAACTCCCTTAAATATTTTGAATGAATTAGAACTTGACAGCAATCAACTAGTTCGTGCAGCAGCTAAGAGAAATATGTCTTAAATAAAGCCAAAACTACACAAACGATTAAATATGTCTCATAAAGAAGAATTATTGCGAGCTTATCAAGCAGGAGAAAGAAATTTTGCAGGAATAGACTTAAGTAATGTCGATCTCGATCGCGCTGACTTATCGGGTGCGAATTTTGTAGGTGCAAACCTAACTAAAACCAAACTAAAATTTACTAACTTCAGTGGCAGTAATCTACAGCAGGCAAACTTTAACCAAGCGCAATTCGATCGCACTAATTTAAGCTGGTGTAACCTAAGCAAGCAAGACTTTAAGCACGTTAGCTTAGTCGGAGTAGATTTACAGGGTGCAGATTTAAGTGAGGCTGAATTAACGAAAGCCGACTTAACCGAAGCCAAACTAGATCGGGCAAATCTGACAGGTGCAGTTTTAACTAATGCCAAACTTACCAATGGTTATATAGTTTATGCCCGACTGCAAAATGCTAATTTAGTAGCAGCAGAATTACTCAATGCCGATTTAACTGGTGTAAATCTATCGGGGGCTAATTTAGATCGGGCTAATCTAAGAAAAGCAAGATTGCGAAAAGCGAATTTAGATCGAGCTAGTTTGCAACAGGTATATTTAAAAGACTGTAATCTGCAACTGGCTAGTTTCGCTGAAGCAAATTTACAACAGGCATACTTAAATGATGCCAAATGTGGCAAAGCAAATTTCGATCGAGCCAACTTACAAGGAGTAGATACAGATCTCGCTCAAAATATTAATTTAGAATCAGCTATTACTGGGGAAATAAAACAGGCTTATAAACATTCCCTACACCTAGAATTAGATACTTGGGGAGGTTTTTCTTTTAGCCCAGACAATCGAACTTTGGCATATAAAAATCATAATCCTGGCTGCCTGACACAAGTGCCTCAAAACCCTACGCTGTATAGAATTTATTTTTTTGGCTAAAAAGGAGTTTTATAAAGATGAGATCGCATGAAAACACCTATCTACCGTACCGACAAAATTCAATTACCACGAATAA
>CAYXWE010000901.1:0-2059 GCA_964468145.1 uncultured Pleurocapsa sp. | reverse complement strand
AGATGGGATTGCTCAAGCTCATGCTTGGGGTACATTAGGCAATTGGTACGAATTAAATAATCGCTTCAACCTCGCTTTAAACGCAACCAATAAAGCACTCAACTTACTAATAGGAACAGAAAAAACTACCATCTCTGCAATCCTACATTGGCAAGAAGGAAGAATTCTCAAAGCTCAAGGAAATCAACCACAAGCGATCGCAGCATACCAGGAAGCAGTCAACAACTTAGAACACCTTCAGCAAGACTTAGTATCAGTCAATCCCGACATCGAATTTTCCTTTCGCCAACGAGTCGAGCCAGTATACCGCCAATTAACCGCCCTACTGTTACAAAATATCGAACAGCTTGCGCCAGAGCAAAAACAAGAGCGTTTGGAAAGGGCGCGCCTAACCATAGAAGCACTCAAACAAAAAGAACTAGAAAACTTTTTTCGTATTGCTTGTCTGGACATTACAGAACAAAAAATCGATCGAATAGATTCTCAAGCAGCCGTTATCTATCCCATTCTCTTAGAAGACAGTATCGAAATAATTCTTTCCCTACCAGGACAACCCCTAACTCACTATCGAAAAGCGATCGATACCGTAGCGCAATCTGCAACTATTGAGGAGCTATTACAATATCTCAATCCCGTATTTAGCTCCCAAGCCATTTTACCCAGCGCGCAAAAACTCTACGATTGGCTGATTCGTCCCGCAGAAACTATTTTAGAACAACAGCAAATCGCTACCTTAGTATTCGTTCCGGACGGCGACTTACGCAGTTTACCCATGTCTGTCTTACACGATGGAGATCGATATTTACTGGAAAAATACGATTTAGCTCTCACTCCTGGATTACAACTATTGCGTAACAGTACCAACACCCCAGCTAGGTCTAAAAGCGAAATGCTAACAGCAGGTTTGACCGAATCGCGACAGGGATTTTCCCCCCTACCTGGAGTCAAAAACGAAATTCTCAATATTCAAAACACCCTGACCACAAAAACCTTACTAAACGAGCAATTTACCAATTTTAATCTTCAAACAAGAATAGCCAATCGACCTATATCCATTTTGCATTTAGCAACTCACGGTCAATTTAGCTCCAACGCAGAAGACACCTTCATCTTGACCTGGGACAATCGAATAAATGTCACCGACTTCGATCGCCTACTAAATCGAAGAAAAAGTAAAAGTGCGATCGATCTCTTAGTACTTAGTGCTTGTCAAACCGCAACAGGAGACAAACGAGCCATTTTAGGTTTAGCAGGAATGGCAGTACGTTCGGGAGCAAAAAGCACCATTGCAACTCTTTGGTCGATCGGCGATCGATCCACAGCCCAAATGATGAGCAGCTTTTACCAATATCTCGAACGACCCAATACCAATAAAGCCCAAGCGATGAAAAAAGCCCAACTGTCTCTACTTAAAAGTACTCAATACCAACATCCTTACTCTTGGTCGCCATTTATCTTAGTCGGTAATTGGCAATAGAGTATGTGTACCCGCCCAAAATTAATTTGATATTTTGAAAAACCCAAAGATATTGTTCTGGTTCAATTTTCATCATTAGATTGCCTTTGGGTTTTCGTTTCCCGCTATGAAAAATCAACCAGTCTATGACTACTAGAGCTTTTGGTTATTTTCTTTTTGTCTCAAATATTGTTGTGGAAAATCGACGCAAACACATATAGAGGTTACAGCAAGTCAGGTGCACACCTTTTCCACTATGTACATAATATCTCCAAAGAGTGTCAAGTGTCAAGTGTCGCGCATTCCGAGTGCGCGTTGACAATCCGCTGATTCTGTCGTTGTACGGCAGAACAAGGGATGCCCCGCGCTCGTCAACTGCAAAGCGATTTTTTTGGACTTATTTATATTTTGCGCTCGCACCAGATTTAAAAGTCCCAAGGGATAACTTTACCCGTAACTTCTCGATTCCACCAGGGTGTATTAGCTCCTTGAGAGTGAATGTTATTGCTGTTGACTTGCCAAATTTTTTGAGAATCAAATAGAATCAGGTCTTTAATGGAAGAATTAATCTCTAGGGGGGTTTTTTGCAAACAAAGACGAGGT
>CAYXWE010000900.1:0-2059 GCA_964468145.1 uncultured Pleurocapsa sp. | reverse complement strand
GTTATTTGTCATTTGTTATTTGTCATTTATAGATATAGAAACATCAACCGCTGTATTGTTGACTCAATCCTTGTTTTCTCATAGCACTAACACCAACAAACAGTAAATCTAAACCGACAAAAACCGCAATAAATAATTCCGATCCTCCCGTACCAAAACCGTAGCTGTGTAAACCCGTACCCAAAACAAAGTTAACTCCATACCATGCCATCAACACTGCATTAAATGCCACCACGCTAGTAACTGCCATGCCAAAGTCTTTTAACCACCCTACTAAACGTCCGTGAAGAGGAACAACGTAACACATTAAGGCAATCAAAGCCCAGGTTTCTTTGGGATCCCAACCCCAAAAACGTCCCCAGGAGAAATGCGCCCAAATACCGCCTAAGATAATCCCCGTAGTTAGTAATAAAACTCCCACCTGCAAAACACCATAGTTCCATTTGGAGAGACTGCGAATGCGTTTAGTATTGTTAGGTGCAAATAGATATTGTGCTAAAAGAATATGACCCAAGCCAAAAGCTAAAGCAAAACTAGCATAGCTAAGGGTAATTGTCGGAACATGGACGCTCAACCAAAAGTTATCCCGCAATACGGGGACGAGGGGTTTGATGGTAGGGTCGAGAATAGCGGGTAAACTATCGGCTAATAATAGGCAAACTACTGATAGAGGTGCAGCAGCCAAGAGATAGTATTTAGCACGATAAATTAATTCAAATAATAAGGCGATCGCGCTAATGCCAAAACCAACCCAAATCACTGACTCATACATATTGGTGACGGGGGGACGACCAGCGATTTGCATTCTTTCGATAAAGCCGTAGCCGTGAATTAATAAACCAATACTAAATATGGCGATCGCAGCACTGTAAAATTCTACTGATTCAAACAGGGTCACAATTAGCATGGCGATAAAAGCTAATCCATAAAGCATCCAGGCTTTGGCAAAAGGATGCAAGCCATAAAATTTAACCTCTCTGGCTAGAGTAGCGGTATCGGGATAAATCTCTGGGCTGAGGGCAGCTAAGTCTGTATGTAATTTAGATGCGATCGCGCCTAAACTCTCTTTATCTTGGGGATTATTGCGGTAGGCTTGTTTTAACTTACCGTAGTCTTGTTTTACTGCAGCAAGTTTGTTGGGGGTATAATATTCTGCTGCCTTATCGATACCAATCCAAGTACCTTTGATATCGCTGGGATGGGGGACTAGAGGTAACTGGGTATCTCCTACAGTAGCAATAGTTAAAGCCAGCCGATCTTCGATGGTTAGGGCTTCGCGATCGTCTCGGTTGAGATCGATATCGTTTGCTTGCTTTTCTCTAGTTGCTATAATTATTTGCCCCAGATCTGACTGCATTAATTGGGCAAAAGAAAAGTATTTTTGGTCTGGATTTAACCCCAACTGTTCTTTTAGGGGGCGATAGCTAAACAGGATAAACTCTTCTTGATTCCAATCGCGATCGTTAAACCACAATGAAAGATAAGTATCTAAATAGTCTAGTTTCTTGCCATCGATCGCCCTGTAGGTGGTTTTACCGTGTATTTGAGCCACGGTTTCTCTGGCTACTGTATCTAATGGTTTTTTGCGCCCATCTAGTTGAACTGCTAGGTTTTGTAGAGGGGCAATGGGTGAAGTTTGGAATTGACCCAGGGGAATTATTAGCACCATAATCCCTAAAACCAAACCCATGATTAAACTAATAATTTGCTTAATCTGAAAAGTTTTATTATCGTTATTGTTATTATCTTTTTCAATTGTATTTTGAGGAAAATTAAGTAACATTTAAAGCACCATTTATTTTTAAGAATTGTTTTTGCTCGTCTGTTAAACCTTTGGCATCGGAAAATACTGCACCATTAACCTTACAGTTAGTAAACTTGATATTTTTCCAGACAGTATTTTCAAAATTGGCATCTTGCAAATTTGCATCTTGTAAATCTATATTCGATAATTTTGCTCCTTCAAAATTTGCCGATAGAGCGATCGCGCTACTAAAATTAATTTCATTTAATTCTGCATTGTAAAAATTAGTTTCGAGTAATTCTGCTCCAGTAAAAT
>CAYXWE010000899.1:0-2064 GCA_964468145.1 uncultured Pleurocapsa sp. | reverse complement strand
CAACCGCGCATTTACCAATATAGGGAAACTAACTTTAAATGTCAACCCTTTTTTTCAACAAATTTCCCAAAAGTTTTTCCCTATCTTCTATGAGCTATATACACCAAGCTTTTCCAAGGCAGAAAGTTTTAAAAAAACTTTTGATTTATAAAAACTGCTGATTAGCGAATATTTTTGAACTGTTCTTTGGCTAAAGTAAATGATTCTTTCATCACTGATTGGATTTTTTGGGGGTCGGGTTTGTTTCCTCCCATGAGATCGCCAAAGTAAACACAAGCACCTTCTCCAAGAGACCAAGTATATGCTGCAGCCCAAGATGCTGCGATGACACTGCCGAAGCCTGGAATAAATTTCACCAATTCTCTGCCAATTAACTGAGCAAAAAAACCACCTGCGATCGCGCTAGCAATTCCACCCGCTTGAGATGGGGATAAAGTTTGTCCGTAGAGTTTGCCAAGTAACCCCACTAAAGATACTTGAAGAGCTGTTAAGACAGGCATAGTCGCAAAAGGTAAAGGGACAGCAGCCACAGTTGCTGCCATAGTAGAAAAAGCTACTAAGTAGCGTCTAGCAGTATCGCGATAGAGATTACCTAATTCATCGCTGACTGAATTGTCTAGTAATTGGTAAATAGTGCGAGATTCTGCTTCGGGGAGTAATTCCGCTAAGACTTCGGTTAATGCAGATAAACCGTAGAAAGTAGGATTAAAACCGTCTTCTTCCAAAGTAAAATCAATTAAGATGGCGCGATCGCACAAACCCTGAAAATCTTGTTGAATTGCTTGAAAAGCGCGATCGATCGCTTCGTAGTCTGGAGGGTATTCTGGATGATCTGGGACATTAACAGGGTATAGCTCGTGCAAGCAAGTAACTGTTAACAAGCAA
Source organism: uncultured Pleurocapsa sp. (assembly GCA_964468145.1). Lineage (GTDB taxonomy): Bacteria > Cyanobacteriota > Cyanobacteriia > Cyanobacteriales > Xenococcaceae > Waterburya. Next base: position 1,179 of record CAYXWE010000899.1, on the reverse strand, counting down.
GGGATATGGGAATAATTCTGCCTTAGCTCTTTTGCTATTTGCTGCAAAGTGTCTGTAGCAAAATCATTAATTTTTACAGTTAGGATTAAAATTCTGGCACGCTGACTAGATTGTTGTAATTCTTGTTCTACTTCTTCAATTATGTTTAGGGTATCTCGATCGATATCCCCTAAACCGACGGTGTCGGTAAAAATTAATAAAGGGAGATCTTCTGAAGGATAAGCGTATCTTTTGGTATTTTGAGTGTGGGGACGAAATCCTTGACCGACAATTTCGGCAGAGACTCCTGTCAATCCTCGTACAATGGAGCTTTTACCTGCTTGGGGCTTGCCAATTAACCATGCTTCGGTTGTGGGCAATTTTTCCCTAACACTAGCTAAAATTTCTCCTACTTGTTCGTCACTTACGCTAAACCAGCTTGTTGCTTTTTGGGTCAAGCGATCGACAGGAATCAGTTTTTTAAGTTTTACTTTTTTGATTTGTTCTGTAGCATCATCAATATTTTTTGATGCGCGATCTTTCCAATCATCCATCCAGGGAAATTTACTCATTGCTCATCGATTATTGAACTTATCCACCACAACAGCGATCTATACCAAGGCTATCTAAAATCAAATCGCTTACCGCATTAGCAACAGCAAATTCACTGTAGAAACTACGACTAAAATCGAAAGCTCTCATTTCAGCAATAATGGCTATTACTAACGATCCTAAGTCGTTTTCTCCTTCTAAACGCTGACGGACAAAAATCTTGGAAGCTCTTTGAGCAATTTTGAGATTAACCGCTTCGGGTAAAAACTCTTCGTCTAACCATTTGTGCAAAGACTCTTTGAGCCAGATCTCTTCTTGTTGGGGATTTTGAATGGCGGGTAAGGTAATAGGGGCAATTGGTTTAGCTGAATCAGTCATAACGATTTGTTTTGCTATGTTTAATTTATAGAGTTTAGATTGTTGGCGATTAATTTATTAACAACTACTTAGTTCAATGATAAGTATTTTTAAAATTTAAACATCTTTATTTAGAAATAGATATTAGTAGCAACTATGAAAATTGATGTTGATTTAATTATCGAAGGCTATAGTCAGGGTTATTTTTTGATGGCTGATGATGATGGTAGATTGGATTGGTATTTCAGTCGCCAGCGTACCTTAATTCCTTTGGACGATCGCTTTCGCTAT
>CAYXWE010000898.1:0-2065 GCA_964468145.1 uncultured Pleurocapsa sp. | reverse complement strand
GTATTGTTGTTTCTTATTTTATACATATTTTGGTAATCGGATTTAGTATTAGAAGATGAAGAATGGTCGCAGTGGAGCGATCGCGAGATATCTAGGCGATGTAAAGTTCATCATTCTACAGTGGCTAAAATTCGCAGTGAGATTCTCACTGGCTATTTAGCCAGTGAGAATCTCACTGCGAACGTTCACAGTGAGAAACGAGTTTACCGAGATAAACATGGCAATATATCAGAAATGAACACGGAAAATATTGGCATGACAACTGATAAAGAAAAATCTTCACGAATTAATTCCTTTGACTCGAGCGCGTCTGAGGATACCGATTCCCAATCGATTAACGATCCCAATTTTCCTCTGCATCCCAATGCAAAGCAGCTTGAAATTACAGAAGCATTGACAAGTTCTAACAGCGAATTAGCAAAGCAATTTGAAATCGGTCAACTGGTCAAAATTCAGTTAGCTAACTTTGATGGCGTATCAGAAGATCTTAAGCTAGCCAATCATAGCTATGGGCAGTTGACTTCACTGACCGAAAATGGATGCAGTTTTAACGTCAATGTATTGGGTCATAAATCATTCGTTTTGTCTCCTGAAGATATTAAGCCAGTGGACAAAGTGCAATTTTGCGTAGAATTTACGCCCGAACAATTTATTGCACTTATGTCTATTCATCAAAGTAGGGATGGAATTGAAAGAGCAATTTTAAAAGGAGCATTTTCCTCGTGAATTTAAGAGACGACTATTATCCAAATTGGGAAGAAAAAGCAAATTTAATGAATAAAAACAAAATCACAGTAACCTATAGCGCGTCGGCTAACCTCAGTAACTACAATAGCGATCGCGAGAATATTCATATTTCAGTAGAGATTGACGATCTTCCTCTAGTAGCGGATATCCAGAGTGAAATAAATGAAGAATGGGAATCAATACCCTTTTAAAAATGGCTAATTTTACAGAACAACAAATCAGAGCAATTATTAGAGACGAACTTAAGAATATTTTTGGGGCAAATAGCCAACCAAATATTAAATATCTGCCTACCCACGAAGCTTATCGAGTCTTGGGATACACATCTCCAGCACAGCTTAGGCAGCAGTTTTTAAACGGTACATTCAGACTAGGAAAAGAAGTGCAAGATAGACGGTCTAAAAATGCTCTTAAGTCTAATTACTATTGGAATATTCCACTGTGTGAAAAACGTTTAAATACATCCCCCGAGCAAAGAGCTAACTAGTTGGAGGTAATGGTCTATCTTCTCGCTGCATAAGCAACTTGTAAAATCTATCTTCTTGGTTTTCATTGATCCATCGCTTGTAAGTTCGGTTGTGAGTCACTGTATCGTGTGCCATCATTCGGGCTGCCATGGCATCGGGCATAAACCCCATGGCTCTAATTGCCCAGCAGTGTCTCAAGTCTCCCGCTTTGCATAGCTGATACCTGCGAAACTGCATCGATACGCGCTGTCCCAAATCTCTATTGTTGCTGGCTGATACCCTGGGTAATCTAATGGGTTTGTGCAATTCCCATTCCTTATACCATTCAGGGTACAAGCACCAAATTCTACGAGTACCATAATGGTCTTTTCTATAAGTGCTAACTAAATGACCAGGGGGTTTTCTCAGACTATCTAGATCGCAATAAAATAATTCATGATTGCTAATCCCGTATGCAGCAATAATTCCAAATGCTCGCTGCCAATGGGGATTTTTTATTGAGTAATAATAATCAATTATTTCTTTATCGGTTGGCAAAATGCGATCTCCAGTCAAATGACTGTAATTGCCTCTATATTGATTGAATAACAGATCCATATTGGCAAATCGAGCTAAGGCATTGCAGCTATCAACAACTTTTTGGCGAGTTCTTGTATCTGGCTGAGTGCTAAAAATTATATCCAATAAAGTTTCTTCAGATAATTTGCGATCGCCCTGAACTCGTTTGTAGGTATCTCGGTAATTTATATCCCAAGTAGATTGAGTTTTACCATTACGCTGTCGGCGATTGAAATAATCCTTTTCAAATTTGTCTACCCAGTAGGCAATTGTTCCAATATTTGTATTGCGGT
>CAYXWE010000897.1:0-2070 GCA_964468145.1 uncultured Pleurocapsa sp. | reverse complement strand
TTTTAGCGATCGTATTAAAATAAAGTAAACATTTAGTATATATTCATCAGGAATAAATTAAGGAAGCTCGGTAAAAAACCTTATTTAAGCTATGTATTAAACAGTCAATAATCTAAAATTGCCAAAATATAAGCTAAAATTCTCAAAAGTCAGAGCAGAGAGAATAAATTGAGATGGTATTGGCAACTGAAAATATAGCTCCAGAAAAACTAAAACAGGCGATCGCTCTTTCTCAGCAGCATTTACTATCTATTCAAGAACCCGATGGTTACTGGCAAGCGGAATTAGAATCCAACGTTACCATCACTGCAGAAGTAGTCCTCTTACACAAAATTTGGAATACAGATAATACTAGACCTTTGATTAAGGCTGAAGCTTATTTACGCCAACAGCAGCGCGAACACGGCGGTTGGGAATTATATTATGGTGATGGTGGCGAGCTTTCTACTTCGGTGGAAGCTTATATGGCGTTGCGCCTGTTGGGGGTATCTCGATCAGATCCAGCCTTAATTAAAGCCCAAAAATTTATTCTGCAACAGGGAGGCATTAGTAAAACCCGCATCTTTACTAAAATGCACTTGGCTTTAATCGGATGCTATAGCTGGCAAGGTTTGCCTTCTATTCCGCCTTGGATTATGCTATTGCCCGAATCATCTCCCTTTACCATCTACGAGATGTCTAGTTGGGCTAGAGGCAGTACTGTTCCTCTACTAATTGTTTTCGATCGCAAACCCATATTTAAGCTTGACAATCCCATCGATGTCGATGAACTATATGCAGAAGGAATTAATAACGTCCGTTATGAACTACCTCGCAGCAACGACTGGACGGATATTTTTATTGCTTTGGATAGTGCGTTTAAATTGGCTGAAAATCTCAATTTAGTACCGCTGCGTCAAGAGGGATTGGTTGCTGCAGAAAAATGGGTACTAGAAAGACAAGAAGCCACAGGAGATTGGGGCGGTATTATCCCTGCTATGCTCAATTCATTATTATGTTTGCGTACCCTCAACTACAACGTTAACGATCCCATCGTACAGCGGGGTTTGACAGCGGTAGATAACTTTGCCATCCAAACAGAAGATAGCTATCGCATTCAGCCCTGTGTTTCTCCAGTATGGGATACTGCTTGGTGTTTGCGGGCTTTAGTTGAATCGGGCATTCCCCAAGACGATCCTGCTATCATCAAGGCTGGGGAGTGGTTGCTGGACAAGCAAATTCTCGACTATGGAGATTGGGCGGTTAAAAATCCCCATACTACCCCTGGGGGATGGGCATTTGAATTCGATAATCGTTTCTATCCCGATTTAGATGACTCGGCGGTGGTGGTAATGGGACTATCTCAGACTAAATTACCAGACGAACCCCACAAAAGACAGGCGATCGCTCGCTGCATTAACTGGATGGCATCCATGCAATGTCGCTCTGGGGGATGGGCAGCCTTTGATGTTGATAACGATCGAGACTGGATTAACTCGATTCCCTATGGCGATCTCAAAGCAATGATAGATCCCAATACCGCCGATGTCACTGCCAGGGTTTTAGAAATGTTGGGAGAATGCAGCCTCTGGATGAACGAACAACAAGTTCAAAAAGCGATCGCTTACCTGATTAACGAACAAGAAGCAGATGGCAGTTGGTTTGGTCGCTGGGGAGTAAACTATATATATGGTACGAGTGGCGTACTTTCTGCCCTCAGTTCCATCGCTCCTAGTCTGGGGTGGGAAGAAATTCAACGGGGCGCAGCTTGGCTGGTTAGCTACCAAAATCCCGACGGCGGTTGGGGAGAAACCTGTGCTAGCTACAACGATCCTCAGCTAAAAGGTGTGGGGGTTAGTACCGCATCCCAGACAGCCTGGGCAATCATTGGTATTATTGCAGCCATAGAATCGACTCAATTCCCAGGAAAACCAGCAGTCGATCGAGGAATAGAATATCTATTACAAACTCAGCAAGATGATGGCACGTGGAACGAAGACTATTTTACGGGAACTGGTTTTCCCTGCCATTTCTATCTCAAATATCATCTTTACCAACATTATTTTCCTCTTCCAGCATTAGCTAGATATC
>CAYXWE010000896.1:0-2071 GCA_964468145.1 uncultured Pleurocapsa sp. | reverse complement strand
ATATCGCTGCGGGTAATAATGCCCAAAAGCTTGCAGCCTTCGGTAACGGGAAGACGAGATAGCTGATAGCGGTTGAGTAAATAAAGAACATCTGCCAAAGAAGTATCGGGAGATACCGAAATTGGCTGGGCAGTCATAATATCTGACAGTACGATATTTTTAGTTTGCTGGCTGTCTTTAGGAATGTCCGACTGGGTGACAATGCCCACTAGCTTGTCATTATCGACTACAGGAAAACCACGATGGTGCGATCGCGACATGGCTGTGATTACTTCGGGCAAAGCCATATCGCTGGCTAAGGTTTCTACTCTTGACTCCATAAAGTCATTGGCGGTTAATTGAGACATGAAGTCATTTTGGGGACTATCTTCGGTTAATTCAATCCCCTTAGCCTGTAACAAATGCTCGTAGAGAGAAGCAGGAGATACGCTTTCTGCCACAATATACGCTACTGCACAGGCAATCATTAACGGCAGCACCAAGTTAAAGTCTGCAGTCATCTCGAAGATGATAATAATAGCAGTAACGGGAACTCTGACTACGGCGGTAAAAAATGCCCCCATCCCTGCAAAGGCAAAGGTATAGGGAGACTCAGAACGAATTAAAGCTACTTCTGCAAGACCAACTAAATAGCCCAATGCCGAACCTAAAACTAAAGCAGGAGCAAATAAACCCCCTGGTGCGCCAGCACTGTAAACTAAAATCGTCAAACAAAATTGAGCGACAAAAACCAGGGCAGTTACTTGCCAGCTAAACTGTCCTGCAATTAACAACTCTCGTAAGCCCGCATTATCTTGAAAAAAAGGCGGTAACCAAGCCACAATCGTACCCGATATCAAACCAGCCATACCAATCCGCAGGGGGATGGATATGGGCAAGCTACGAGCGAACTTCATGCCTGCAATAATCGAGCGATTAAAGATACCGCCCAAAACACCAGCTAAAATGCCCAATACCACATAAAAAGGAATTTCGGGTACGGCGAAGCTGCCACGGCGGGCGGAATCGATTACTGCCAGGGGTACGTTGAGATCCGTCGAACCAAAAATGCGAGAGACTACCGCCCCAGTAAAGGATGCTGCGATCGCTGTTTCTAGGGTTAGTCCTGAAATGTCCCGCATCAATTCTTCGACTACAAATAGTACCCCTGCGATCGGAGTATTAAAGCCCGCTGCCAACCCTGCTGCTGCCCCCGCAGCAATCATCTGACGGCGGTTAGTAGGAGAATTAGGAATCCACCGACTGACCTGCGCCCCCAAAGCTGCCCCAATATGGACTGTGGGGCCTCGACGACCTAGAGTAAAGCCAGCCCCCACAATTAAAATTGTTGCTACGGTTTTGACTATGGCAGTTCTCAAATTCAAAATCACAGGATATTTAGCTAAGGCAGCCTTAACTTGAGGAATACCACCCCCCGCAGCAGAGGGAGCAAGAAGTTCGATAATTCCTCCCGCCAAAGTTCCCAAAACTAGACCGATTAAGGGTAAAACAAACTTGCCACCATAAACATCGCTGGTGCGGATACGCCATCCCCCCAACCAGCCGATACCCTGCTTGAGCAATACCGCTGCCACTGCTGAAAATAATCCAATCAAACAGGCTTCGATTAAAGCGTAGCGAGTATCTAGAGAACTACTTGCTAACCATGAAGATTGACGCGCTAAGCCAAGCAGTTTTTTCATTTTTGGCGAATCGAAACTTATCTTTATTATTTTATTGCCAATTACCGATTAACACAAAGGGGTCCAATAAAGTAGGACATGCCTTGGACAGTCTTTACGCTTTCCTGAGTTTGTCGTACCAAAAAAATCGGTTGGAGAAGAAAAAAAGACGAGAGGAAACGCCGAACTTGGTTCGGCTTGTTCCACTCTCGTCCGCCTATTTTACCTATTTATTAAATATATTTGTACTAAAAATAGGCTCTTTTGCTTGGTGCGCGTGCGATATGCCGTCTCACGGCATATCGGTCGCATCCGCTTTTTCAAGACTGTCCTAGTTTGTCTAATTTTTCGTTCGGGGTAGGTTTTTTACAATCAGGAAGAATTAGCCGAAGCTAAATCGTTGAAATGAC
>CAYXWE010000895.1:0-2072 GCA_964468145.1 uncultured Pleurocapsa sp. | reverse complement strand
CCTTTAGCTGATGAATATCCCGTCGATTCGGGCGTTGCTCCTGTGTTACTATCTCAAGATAACTATGGCGTGTACGATGAGTTGCTCAACGCTGAAATTCGCGACTCAGCCAAGAAAGCAGATATACCCTTGCAATTAGCAGTATTAGATGGTTTTGGTAGCGATGCTTCGATCGCCATGAAATTCGGTCATGTGTCTAGGGCTGCTTGTTTGAGTTTCCCGACGCAAAATACTCATGGTTATGAAATCGCGCACTTAGGTGCGATCGCCAATTGTATTGAAGTATTAACAGCTTACTGTATGACAATTAACAGTTAATTAAGACAATACTTTTCTACCCAAAATCAATAAACTACGGTTGCAATTATCCAATACCGCAACATCTGGTAAATTTCCCCATGACTCAAAACCATAACCAGTAAAGAGATCAATACTCGGTTGATTGTGAGCAAAAACGAAAGCAAGGAGAGTTGTTAATTCTAATTGGGGGCAAAAAGCGATCGCCCGTGATAATAATTTGCTGCCTACTCCCTGTCGATGGTATGCTTTGCTAACATAAATACTAATTTCAGCGGTATGTAGGTAAGCAGGACGACCATAAAAGTTTTGAAAACTTAGCCAGCCCAGTACTTTTCCTGCTTCGGTAGCTACCCATAAAGGACGATATAAAGAGCGATCGCGATACCAACTTAATTTACTCTCTAGGGTAACAGGTTCAGTATCGGCAGTTGCCAGGCGATCGGGAATACTTTGATTATAGATATCTACTATTTCTGTTAAATCTGTCACTTCAGCATCGCGAATGTTCATGGAATAATATTTTGCCAAAGCTTAAACGTAAGAAAATGCGGGTGTATTAGGTTTAGCATACAAAGGTTGAGAGGGAAACGGTTATAATCACGATGTCTTGCCGATTAAAGGGAATTCATGAAAGAACGTATTGCCAAATCATTCGATATCTTTGCCAATAAATTGGTGCAGTTTAGTCAAGAAAAAGGTCGCGTATCTTGGTTGATCTTTCTGTTTATTTTAGCCCTAACGTTGGTATCTATAACCCCTTTTCCTGGGCATTCTCAACCATTAAATGAAGTTAATCCAGTTTGTCAGACAGAAACATCAAAAGAATTGCGGGGAGTTTGGCTAACCAATGTTGATAGCGATGTCTTATTCGATCGCCATAAAACCACCGAAGCAATAGAACTTTTAGCAGAGTCAAATTTTAATACTCTTTATCCTACAGTATGGAATTGGGGCTATACCCTCTATCCATCCCCAGTATCAGAAGTAGTGACAGGACTCGCTCTCGATCCCACCGAGGGGCTACAAGAACGAGATATTTTGGCAGAAATTGTGGAGTTAGGACACAAACACCAGATGAGCGTGATTCCTTGGTTTGAGTTTGGCTTTATGGCTCCTGCTGATTCGGAACTAGCCAAACGCCATCCAGATTGGTTGACCAGCCGTCAAGATGGTAGCACTATCTGGTGGGAAGGCAACATACATCAAAGAGTATGGCTCAATCCCCTGCGCCCCGATGTCCAAGAATTTATGACCGATTTATTAGTCGAGATAGTCAGCAATTATGATGTTGATGGTATTCAGCTAGACGATCACTTTGGCTATCCTTCAGAACTAGGCTACGACGATTATACCGTCAAGCTCTATCAAGAAGAACATAATGGCAAGTCTCCCCCAGATAATCCCAAAGATCCTGAGTGGGTAGGTTGGCGTGCCGATAAAATTACAGCTTATGTTGAAACTTTATTTCACGAATTAAAAAGCCATAAACCCCAAGCCATAATTTCCGTATCTCCCAACCCGCAATACTTTTCTTTAAATTCTTTTCTGCTCGATTGGTACAAATGGGAACGCAAAGGCTTGATTGAAGAATTAATCGTTCAGATATATAGAAATAACAATGGCAGCTTTATTAGAGAGCTAGAACAACCCGAAATTATATCTGCAAGAGAACATATTCCCGTGGGTATTGGCATTTTATCTGGTTTAAAAGGTCGTCCAATTCTCTGGCACAAAATATACAAGCAGGTTAAAATCGCTCGCGAGCGTGAATA
>CAYXWE010000894.1:0-2072 GCA_964468145.1 uncultured Pleurocapsa sp. | reverse complement strand
ACCAAATATGAATAAAAACTTTGAAGCAAGAGTGATTTATTCAACCCGATGACCACAGGTTTCTTCATTACTATATAAATCTGACCAACTTTCATTCAGTCCATCTATGGCTTTAGTTAATTCATCAATTTGAACTCGCCTAACTACAGCTAAAACTCCATCTATGTGTGCTTGAGTTCCTGCTTTACCTAAGTGTTGAAATCGAGAATATTCATTCTTTTTATTAGCTTTGGGGAAAATGGCGGTAGTCGCTTTAAGTTGATAATACCAATAATGATGTTTAGCTCCTTTAGCTTGATATCGTGCCATATAACATCCAGGTGGTGCGACAACCTCAGTAGCTTCAATTTTTGACAATTCTTCCCGTAACAGAGCAATTGTTGCTTGAATCCGTTCTGCTCGCTGTTCTAGTTCTAAATTACTTTCTTGTTTGGGCATAGATGAAGTAAGAGAATAAATTTGCTATTTTAGTTCTCTAGTCTAGAAGAGAACTAAGTTCGTGAATCAGATCTTACCTCAAGCAGAAGAATTACTCTTAACCTTGAAACAACTAATGCCCACTATTTACCAACAGGAGACTCTAGAATCTCTTCTAGGCTTATTTCTTTCTGGAAAAGGTAATGGTGTTCCTCATCATTGTCCAACTAAATCTGAAAGTGCCATTAGTCGCTTTCTCAATCATTATAATTGGTCTACTCGTTCCGTAATTCGGACAATTCGTGCTTATATTTTAAATTTTATTCTTTCTCAAACAACTCAAGGAAGAAAACCAATTCTTCAAGTAATTCTCGATCTTACTACTTTGGAGAAAGTTGGTAAATTCCCTCATCTTAATAATCTTGTAAGAGTTTACAATCATAAAAAAGGCTTGCATATTGTTGTCATGTACTTAGTCATAGGTAACTGGCGATTTCCGTGGAGTTTTCGTATTTATCGGGGTAAAGGTACAGCTTCTCCATCCCAGATAGCTCAAAAGTTACTAAATAATTTACCTTCAATTTTAACTCGAACTTTTCAAATTTATGTTTTAGGTGATACAGCGTTTGGTACGATTAAACTTATTACTAAAATTCGCAGTCACAATCACTTTCAAGGTCTTGTTGGTATCCCAAGAACCAGAAAACTACAAGATGGACGTAAAGTATCTGAAGTAAAAACTCGTGGACAGCAAGTTTATTTGAATGGGTTAAGTCTTCCTGTATTTTTGTCCTGGGTGTGGTTAAAGCGAGATCGCACCGCGAGTGCAACGTTTTATCATCTCAACTAAGCAAATGAAAGGTAAAACTATTGCTCGGTGGGGTAAAAGAAGGTGGCAAATCGAAGGTTTTTTCAAAACTGTTAAACATTGCTTTAGTCTTCACAAATTTGGTCAAAAAACTTTACTTGGGGTTTGCCGTTGGTTAATTCTTTCGTTTGTTTCCTATTTGTTATCATACTGGGTATATTTACATTTAGGAAACTACGATAATTTAGATTGGTTTGATTCAGCCCAACAAGCATTAATTTTACTGCTACCTCATATTTTACTTCTTTCTCTTTTGAATCAGTTAGAGGCAGTTAGACCCTGGTTAAATGAACTTGGTTTTGATTTTTCTCTGATGAGGTGCAAGATCTGAGTTAAAACTCGAACTTCTTCAATTTGTTTTTGAATGGCGATTTTCTCTTGCTCGATCGCGCCAAGTTCTCGCTCTTTAAGAATCGGACTTAATTTTAAGGCATCCTGGAGGCGTTGCCTTTTGGCGGTTTGTTCTTGTTGAATGGCTTTAATTTCTAAGTCTGTACGTTGATTTTGTAGGATGTCAGCCTGTTGTTCTTGGTTTTGTAGCTGTGCCAGCTTTTTCCTTGCCAGTTTTAGTTCTTGACGTATTTCAAACGGATCGATAGTAGCAATAACATCATCTTTAGCAATGCAGTCTCCAGCCTTAATGTTTAACTGTTTTAACTGTCCTTCTACGGGAGATTGAAGATTAACCACGCGATGGGGAACTACCAACAGTCCCTTCCCCGTAACGTTGATGGGAATTCTACCAAAGATGCTCCAAACAATTGTGGCAATTACTAACGTTCCCAGA
>CAYXWE010000893.1:0-2073 GCA_964468145.1 uncultured Pleurocapsa sp. | reverse complement strand
TAGCATTACGCTTCTTTCGTCTGAAACCAAGGGTAAAATATTTCCCTCCACTTGTTATATTTATAATAATTGTTACAAAATAATAAAGTTATGGTGGTAGCAGCCATCAATCGCGATCTTGTAGTTATATCCGAAGCAACGCGCCAACAAAAAATGCCCGATACTGTAACGGCTAAAACGGTACGATGCTGAGTCGATATGCTTCGATCGATCGACAGCGAAGAGTCAATAATTAATAGAGTAATTAGTAATTAAAATGAATCATTACGACGCAATCATAATTGGTGCGGGTGCAGGTGGCGGAACAGTAGCTTATTCTCTCGCACCGACAGGAAAACGAATTCTGATCGTCGAAAGAGGGGGATATCTGCCCAAAGAGGACGATAACTGGAATCCTGACGCTATTTTTCAAGGACGCAAGTATCAGGTAGAAGAGGAATGGATCGACGAGCGAGATAATCGTTTTAGACCCCAAGCATTCTATAACGTAGGGGGAAATACTAAAGTTTATGGTGCAGCTTTACAGAGAATGCGGGCTGAGGATTTTGGAGAAGTCGAACACCTAGAAGGTATTTCTCCCGCCTGGGAATTGACCTATGAAGATTTTGAACCCTACTATACCCGTGCGGAAAGTATTTTTAAAGTTCACGGTAATAAGGGAGAAGACATGACCGAACCACCTCTGTCTGCAGAGTATCCTTTTCCTGCTTTGCCCCACGAACCTCGTATGCAGGAAGTTTCTGACGAACTAGAGCGTTTGGATCTTCATCCCCACCACCTAACTCTAGCGATCGATCGCAATGTGGAAGATCCAGATAATAGTCCCTGCATTCGTTGTGGTACTTGCGATCCTTATCCCTGCAAAATCGATGCCAAAATGGACGCGCAAAAAGCCTGTGTCGATCCCGCTTTGGAATATGACAATGTAGAAATCAAAATCAACACTAAAGTTACCAGATTAATTACTGATGACAGCGGTAGCAAGGTTACATCTGTAGAAGTAGAAATCGACGGCAAAATAGAACAATATACAGCGGATACATTTGTGCTTTCTGCTGGTTCAATTAACTCCGCAGCCTTATTGCTTAAATCCAAAAACGAACAGCACCCCAACGGGCTAGCTAACTCTTCGGGAATGCTAGGGCGCAACCTGATGCTACACAACCATTCTTCCATTGTTGCGATCGCAGATAAGCCCAACCCTACCAAATTCCAAAAAACTCTTGGCTTCAACGACTTCTATTTTGGCAGTCCCGACCATGATTATCCTTTAGGACAAATTCAAATGACGGGCAAATCTAAATGGAATCGTTTAGATATCTTTGCCCCTGGTTCTGTACCCCAACCTACTTTAGAATATATGGCAGACCATGCTGTAGACTGGTGGCTTACTAGCGAAGATCTACCAGACCCCAATAACCGCGTTACTATCACCGATGAAGGGGAACTCAAAGTAGACTTTACCCGCAACAATCTCAAAGCCCACGAAAACTTTGTAGATATGTGGCAAAGTTATCTACGTAAAACCGATTTCTTTTTGTTTATGGTGAATACAGTACCTCTCTCGGCAGTATGGCATCAGGTAGGTACTTGTAAATTTGGTTCTGACCCCAAAACTACGGTTCTCGACCTCAACTGTCGCACTCATGATGTGGAAAACCTTTATGTGGTGGATGGTAGTTTCTTTCCGAGTATGGGTGCAGTAAATCCCACTCTAACTATTATTGCGAACGCTTTGCGAGTAAGCGATCGCCTTAAAGATAGTTGGGAATAAACACTGCCATGAGCGCGATCGGGGATTAGGGATTAGGAATTGAGTATTGATAAATATCGCGCACTAATCCCCAGTCACTAATCTGCGATCGCGAAGCGAGATGCACCTTATACCATTTCTCTTTAATGTGACTACAGATAAGTTTTCCAAAACGTTCTAACATGATTGAGCGTCGCGATTGCGCTCCGCGTACGCCGAAGGCATCGCAATTCAGTCAGATTGTTAATTAAAACTCGTCGTTTAATCGAAACTGTTATTGGACAGCTAACAGAACGTTTTGCCATATCCGAATACCCTGA
>CAYXWE010000892.1:0-2075 GCA_964468145.1 uncultured Pleurocapsa sp. | reverse complement strand
GCAATAATTATATGTTCGCGCCCTTTAAAGAATATTTAGAAGAAGAACTTTTTAATCGTTTCGACTTGCGGAGTCGTTCGATTCCAGCAGGATTAGAATCCAACGTCAGTGCCAGGGGTAAAAACCCCGCCACGATTCAAAGTTGGTGCTATCAATCCGAGCAACTCAGAAAAATCCGCTATTCTTATATAGATGCAGGGGAAACTGCTCAAGTATTTAATAGTGTTATCTATCCCGACTGCCATTACGATATTCCCTTGTTGGGAGTCGATTTTCTCTCTTTTGGGAAAAAGAAAATTTTGGTAGTGATGGACTTTCAGCCCTTATTTCGCGATCGCGCTTATCTTGATAAGTATATTGAGCCGATGAGCGAGATTAGAGATAAATATAACGAATTGGCGCAGGATTTGGAAATGAAATTTTACGACGCTAATCAATATTTCTCGAAATATCTGCTGTTTGCCAAACTGGATTCAGAAACGGTAGTTAATAGACTGTTTCCTGCTTTCCAAGAATATCTAGAACTCTACTGGCAAATGTTAGACAATGCTCAACCCCTGACTAACCCAAAAGACATTCAACGTATCGTCGAAGCTCAAAAACACTACGACCAATATAGTGCCGAGCGAGATCCCGCCCATGGCTTATTTAGTAGCTATTTTGGTCACGAATGGTCAGAAAAATTCCTCTATGAATTTTTATTTGAAGATGCCACCCCCCTAGCAGTATCCTCTGCTAGTAAATAGTAAATTACAAAGCTAATAGCTAATAGCTAATAGCTTAAAAAAATGACTTTATATCAACCATTTTTAGAGCGCGCGATCGCTACTTTAAAAACTAATCTAGACCTAGAGCCATACCCGATTCCTCAAGGCTTTGAGCGTAAAGAAGGGGTAATGGGTAAAGGGAAAAAACAAGAACCTGTTTTAACCACCAGCCACGGTTTTAAATCAAAAAAACTCCGACAGATTCGTGCTGCCCATGTAGAAGGGGGAAATTCTCTCCAAGTACTTAACTTTGTGATTTTTCCCGATCCTAATTATGATTTACCTTTTTTTGGGGCGGACTTGGTAACTTTGCCAGGGGGACATCTAATTGCGATCGATATGCAGCCCCTGTTTAGCCAAAATGAATCTTATCAGGCTAAATATAGCGAGCCGATTATGCCCATGTTTCATGAGTATCAAAAAGATTTGCCTTGGGGTGGAGATTTTCCTGCAGAAGCACAGCAATATTTTTCTCCAGCTTTTTTATGGACTCGCCCCAGTGAAACAGAAGTAGTAGAAACTAAAGTTTTTTCGGCTTTTTGCGATTATCTTGATGCCTATATTAACTTTGTGGAACAAGCCCAACCCATAAGCGATCGAGAGCAATTATCGGCTATTTTAAAAGCCCATAAAAGCTATGCTAACTATCGAGCCGAGAAAGACCCTGCCAGGGGAATGTTAACTCGTCTGTATGGGTCAAAATGGACAGAAGAGTATATTCATGGCTTTTTATTCGATTTAGAGCGTAAATTAACCGCTCTTTATTAAATCTATAGTAGTGTCGGATCGAGCAATTGTTGATAAAAGTAACAGCAGATTGCTTTTGGTTGCGAATAAATAAGATAATAAGACATAAGAAAGTTTTTTTTGAGTTTCCACATCTATCAAACAGATGAAGAAGCGAGAAAAATTAACAAGATGTAACAAATAAAGGTTCAATGCCGTTGTATAAAAGTTACCTGAGGGGTAAATGCTAGTAGGCGTAGCTGACAAGCGATCGCACTGTGGCGTATCTCTAAGGTTTTTTATAAAGAGTGTAAAGTTTTATTGAGTGGCTTAAGAAACTTTTACTAAGCTCCTAGAGAATAGTAACTTAGCACCTTCGGCGACTGACTATTTCGTAAGTTTTTAAAGTGGGCGATTTTTAGAGGTCTATTCTAGAATCTATAAGTCCCATCTATATTTCGAACGAGAGATGTAGAAATCGTTACGAAATTTCCCTAAGCTAGCTATGGCTGGTAGACGGAAATAGTTTTTAAGTTAAGATTCCTTTTTGAAGTTCAACTAAACCAAATTTAAATCGAGTAG
>CAYXWE010000891.1:0-2077 GCA_964468145.1 uncultured Pleurocapsa sp. | reverse complement strand
CATTTCCAATAAAAACCATAAAGATTGATTAGTGAGATAGGTTCATATAATATTTGAGTTGGAGAATGGCGATCGCTGCTATAACCCGAACTAATTCTCAATAAAAACACTCCATAAATGATAGGAGTCTTCTCCCTCGCAAAAGATAAAAACACTCCGTAAACGCGAAGTGTTTAAAATATCTAATATCTGCTGCACTAATTTTTGCCACCTTTTTATTTCATTTAAACTGGCTGAAAAAAATTTCAACTTACCATAAATACAGTATTTATCTATATATATATGTATTTCCAAAATTGAAGGGAAGAAAAACTAGTCATCAAAGCGAATGATATCATCGTCTCCTAGATACTCCCCGTTTTGTACTTCGATCATAACCAAAGGAATTACTCCAGGATTTTCAACTCGATGAGCAGTATTCATCGGCACATAGGTTGATTGATTTTGCATGACTAAAGTTTCTTCCCCATCGCAAACTACTCTGGCAGTACCAGAAACTACGATCCAGTGTTCGCTGCGATGATAGTGCATTTGGGTACTCATGTGTTCCCCTGGTTTGATTTCAATACGGTTAATGCAATACCTCTCTCCTTTATCCAAAGATTCGACTCTGCCATAGGGCGGGGTGCGGGCGATATCGGGATTAGAAATATCTATTGTTTCCGTACCTTTTTCTCTACCGTTAGTTTTACTCATAATCAACTCCTTCTGTTTGACCAAACCTTTTTACAGTTTAATTAAAGATAATGCTATTAGACAATAAACCTCTGGTGTAATTGCATTCTAAATATGGTGGGTACGTAAAAATTGAAGACAAATCTGGATCTATCCCACATCACAGAATGAATAATGCAACAAGTTCAATCAAAGTTGCGTGGCTTTGTAAGTATAGAAGTTACCCAAAATACCAACTGTTTCGACACGATAATCGGGTAGAGGAGAAGGCAAAGGTAGATCTGCTTCATAAATACTGAATAATAAAAAATTGTGTCGTTTGGTTTGTTGTGCGACTATTTCAGATAGATAAGGGCTAGTCGTATCGACGAGCAAATAACATCGATCCTCTAACCACAATCCTAATTCTTCTGCTACTTGAGTACAGACTTTATCTTTTAGCTGGGTTTTAAGAGCTAAATTAGCATATCTTTGATAGCCTTGTTCTTGAGGATTAGTAATAAAAGCGATCGCTCCCAAACCAATTAGCAAAATTCCTGTAATGCTAGTATTTCTCATACTCCTCGCGTATTTTTTGTATATTTATTTTTAATTTTAGATTATTAAATCTTTTCTTTATTGTAATAATAGTGCTATGATAATAAACCGAACGGTCATGGCGGGCGTAGCCAAGTGGTTAAGGCAGTGGTTTGTGGTACCACCATTCGTGGGTTCAAGTCCCATCGTCCGCCCTTCGCTATAGCGTTTATCTCACAGGACTTTCGCCTACCAATGGTGATACCAAAACCTGAAGAGAAGTCCAGAATAAGTCCAAAAGTGAGTGAGTATAGCAGTGACTTCTAGAAAAGAAAACAAGGTACAAAAGTACCCCAATCATTTAACCGCTTAAAACAAACAAGAAAAAAACTCCGTCTGCGTACAACAAAAACGGAGTTATGTCAAATAGCCTTTTTACTCTGATTCAATGACTATATAATCTAGTTCTCTCCAGCTTGCTTATCGAAGAATCAATCCAAAGTTCCAAGAGGTGTAATTTCTTTCTGATAGCACCCAGGTCAATCAACTAATCAAGTGTCATTAACTGGTCTTCAGTCCAAAGTAGACGCTGTTCAATGGTAGTAGTCTCGTCAGTCTCTCTTGCCTCATTTGCAGGCTCATGCTTCGATGATTGACTACCTCTTAGGGACTGAGTAAGTATTTTGTCCAAAATAGATTTTAGAGCAATTTGCTCGATATTGGACTTTGGACAAAATTAAATAGAATTAGCGAAGCAAGCTTGCGAACAAAGCCTAAGAGAAAGGGGCAAGTTTAATGAGAAGATCGACGGCAGTTTCACCAAACTGATTGCAATTGACTCATAAACAATGTCCCAAAACAACTATAATCAATCACAACAAGAGTT
>CAYXWE010000890.1:0-2082 GCA_964468145.1 uncultured Pleurocapsa sp. | reverse complement strand
GGTCAAGAGTATAATCTGGCTGCTAATGCCTCTCCCCATCACATACATGGTGGCGATCGCGGTTTTGACAAAGTAGTTTGGCAAAGCGAACCGATTAAAAGCGATCGGGGACAAGCCGTAAAACTCACTTATCTTAGTCCCGATGGAGAAGAAGGTTATCCAGGTAATTTGCAAGTAACCGCCCTATACACTCTCACTAACGATAATGAGTTGAAGTTGGAGATGAGTGCTACAACTGACAAGGCTACTCCCGTTAATCTAGTCAATCATTCTTATTGGAACTTAGCTGGTCACGATCGCGGGAATATTCTCGGACAATATTTAACCATCAATGCCAATCAATATACCCCCAGCGACGAACAAAATATACCTACAGGAGAATTAAAATTAGTTAAAGATACACCCTACGACTTTACCAAGCCTAAATTAGTTGGCGAGGGGATAAATCAGCTAAAAAACGCTCTGGGGCAAAAATATCCAGGAGGCTACGACCTCAATTATGTCTTGAATAGTGACTCAGACAAAATTAAACTGGCAGCTACTTTATACGAACCTAAATCGGGTAGAGTAATGGAGGTGCATACTAATCAGCCAGGAATGCAATTTTTCTCTGGCAATTTTGGCGAACTGGAAATCAAAGGTAAAGGAGACATTGTTTATCAAAATCATCAAGGTTTATGCCTAGAAACACAACATTTTCCCAATGCCGTAAATCAGCCTAACTTTCCTACAACAATCCTGCGCCCTGGTGAAACTTACCAGCACGTAATGGTACATAAGTTTTATACCAAACAAGATAAACTAGCAGAAATTATTGCTCCTAATGCCAAAGTAGAAAAGGTAGCCGAAGGATTTGAGTTTATCGAAGGCCCCTTGTGGCATCCCGATGGCTTTCTTCTATTTAGCGATATCCCAGCTAATACAATTTATAAATGGCAGCCCAAACAAGACACCGAGGTTTTTCGCCAACCTTCTGGCAATGCCAATGGTAATACTTTTGACCTTGAAGGGCGTTTAATTACTGGAGAACATGGCAATCGTCGGGTGTCCCGTACAGAGAAAGACGGAGAGATAGTAACTCTAGCAGATCGATATCAAGGCAAGAAATTAAATAGTCCTAACGACTTAGCGGTGAAATCTGATGGCAGTATTTACTTTACCGATCCTCCCTATGGCATCGAACCCGAACAGGAAGAATTAGGTTTTTATGGTGTTTATCGTCTCGCACCAGACGGCACATTAACTTTACTCGTAGATGATTTTGTCCGTCCTAATGGTATTGCCTTTTCTCCCGACGAAACAAAATTATATGTAAATGATTCACAAGAAGGTCATATCCGCGTATTTGACGTTCGTGCTGATGGCACAATCGAAAATGGCAAAGTTTTTGCCGAACTAGAACCCCCCAGTGAGAAAGGGGCAGCAGATGGCATGAAAATAGATATCAAAGGAAATATTTATAGTACTGCACCAGGAGGAGTCTGGGTTTTCTCTCCCGATGGAGATCTGCTGGGGATTATTGAAACTCCCGAACCTCCCGCCAATATCGCCTGGGGAGATGATGATTATCGAACTCTCTATATTACTGCTAGAACTAGTCTTTATCGCATCCGTCTGCAAAATCCAGGGGACTGAGGGACTGGGAGACTGCGATCGCGTTTATAGATGAATGGATTTTAAACAAGCGATCGCTTTGTTCATAGTACAAAAATATCTACCTGTATTTAAATATCCAATCTAGATATATTTAATCAGGAATAAGTTTGGATGTTTTATTTTCTGCAGTTCCCTAATATAACGCCTCGCTACGCAAACGCCTAACCTGAAAAACATAAAAGCAAAATAAAAATTTCCCAAACAAAGTAAAGAAAGATCGATAATGCAACTATCTACACTATTGCTTCTGACTCTCAAGTCGTGTAATAACATTACAGTGGTTTGCATAAATAATTGGTACAAAAATGCAATTGACTGTAGAGTGGGCATTGCCCACCCTACTTTAAATATTTTTCAGCCTTTTTTGTCTCATACCAATTCTCTATAACAATGCACTCTTCTAAAAAATTATTCTCTTGTACCTTT
>CAYXWE010000889.1:0-2086 GCA_964468145.1 uncultured Pleurocapsa sp. | reverse complement strand
ATATCGACTTGTGACTTTACCTATAGTTTTGCGTGCGATTCGTTCAATCGTCCCTTCATCCAATGAAGGGACGATTGACATTGATTGAGTAACCAAATTTGGTAGGGTTCGCACTTGCGCGACCTGAACTGGTCGCTTGAATCGGGAAACCGACTTCCCTATGGGATTTTCACCCCATACCCTCACGTAAAACAACTCAACAGTAGCATTTTAAGAATACAAAACAATGCTCAAACTCTCACATCGATTACTCGGAAAGTAAACAGATGTAATGCTTTTAGCTGACCGAGGTTTTGCCAACCATCAATTAATCGATTGGCTCACTACTGCTTAGTCAATGATTAATTGAGGGGTCAAACGAGTATAATTTGGGTAAAATGCGATCGCGAAAAATTAATGCCCAAGAAATATATTGTTGACCTCAGCCAGTACTAAACATTTTTCCATTTGAGAGATGAGTTTTTGATTTTCTCAGATGTAATTTTTCTTTTCAACTTGGTCCAGAGTTGCACACGGCGTATATAATCGTTGTTGGTCTGAAAATAAGTTTTTAGCACTAGTAAGAATAAATACTTACCAGAACTTAATTAAACAAATATAAATAAGCTTGATTCTATTTTAATATTTTTTTTATGTATATTTACAGAGGGTTTTATTATTGATACTTACTATAATCTCTTCAAATATATAAAAGGGAATCATTGATGTATACAGACTTATTTTTCGATCGACCAGAACGGGACAAAGATATCGCCGAGCAGTTTGCAGAGTACAGTCTTTCAGACTTACAGGCCAATTTACTAAAATTAATTCAAACCAACATAGTTTACTCTTATTGCGAATCTTTAATTATAGAAGAGATAGATCGTGCAGAAGAAAAAGTAGCTAGTATTTTTGATTATTGCCAAGCTCAAAACAAATCTTTATTGTATGATAGTTTACCTTTTGGAATTTTGCTAAAGTTAAAAAGAGCTAAAAATGATGTAAAAAAATGCGATTGCAATCGGCAAACTATAATCGAAATTATTTTGAACTTAATTGTCGAAAATACTTTACTACACAGTAGTTTAGCGAAGTTTACTTATGATTAGCATCATCGCGACACAATTGCAAAATTTTCAGTTCATTTAGTCTCTATTGAAAATAAAAAAGAATGGTTGCTCCATTGCCTTGAAATCCATTAAACCTAAGACATAGAGATCGCGCTTTCTGGCGAAATACATCGTTAATCGGTAAATAATCATCAATCATAACCACGCTTACTTTGCCTCGATATTCTATCATTCTAATTCTGGCTTTGCTTTTATCTGTCTTTAATAGCGAATTTATTATATTAAACGCGGGTTTGGCGGGCTTGGCTTTTGGGGAAAGAAAAACGCAACGCTAAATCCATCCCTAGAGGATTGGAATCTACTTTCATTATTCAATCGTTTCCATCTAGAAATAATAGAGAATGAAAAAAACTGCTTTTAAGAATCTAGATCTAGATTATTCTATTTTTGTTGTCTGCAAAATTTACATTTTTCTGGTAGCGCGATCGCGATTGATATTTACTCGCACATAGATTAAGATTTGAGATTATTAAATTTTCCAATTATGTAATAACTCAGGACTAAAACCAATTTTTTGTTCGACCAACTTTTTGGCTAACTCGTAATCCCACGAAGATTCAATTATCGGCTTGATTTCTTTATAGCGAGAATTGTAGGTTATCTTATTACCAAAAGATTTGATTAATTCTACCAAACTATCCGAACCAGCAAAAGGATAAGCAGTAGGTTGATAATACAAACACCCCCTATTTTCTTTCTCTTTTATTAAATCAATTAAAATATAATAACCATTTAAGATTGCATCGATTGTCGATTCAAAATCCCAATTACCAGGAGTTTTGAAAAATGAATGCCTCAAGCGAATTTCAGGCTCGGTTATTTCCCATAGTTTCCAATAGGTTATCCCCTCTTCACTATTAAAATCAAATGTATTGGCAAAATGTGCGATCGCGCGATCGTCTAAATAATCTCGCCATTGATAACTATCAACAGGATCTCGATAAAAAATATTTTGTTTATCTACTAAATTTATG
>CAYXWE010000888.1:0-2090 GCA_964468145.1 uncultured Pleurocapsa sp. | reverse complement strand
GTAGCTAAAAACCACTTTACCAACTTCTCTAGCAGCAAAAAACCACGATGCCAATCTAAAAAACCGACACTACCAGTTTCACTGCCTGAAGACAAAATAGTACTAGCAACACTACCAGAAAAACCCACAGATATTCCTGTAGTCAACAATACTCCTTTTATCCCAGATTGGTTAAAAAAACAAAAAGTACCCGATACTGCTACAGAGACTCGATTCTGTTACTCTAAAA
This sequence comes from uncultured Pleurocapsa sp., assembly GCA_964468145.1. Lineage (GTDB taxonomy): Bacteria > Cyanobacteriota > Cyanobacteriia > Cyanobacteriales > Xenococcaceae > Waterburya. Next base: position 1,861 of record CAYXWE010000888.1, on the reverse strand, counting down.
CCCAATGGGTATCTCGATTTGAATGGCAAGACAAGAAAAACCCTAAAGGGCATAGTAAAACCTATCGTCAAGGGCATCTTAAACCTGACGGAACTACCAAATGGAATAAAGGCAAAGATATCTGGTTGCCCTACAAACTCGACGAAGCGACCGCCAATGCGACGAGGAAATGGTTAATTGCTGTAGAGGGCGAACCCTGTGTAGAAACCCTGCGAGCGTATCTTGTGGCTGGTATCACCTTTCAAGGTAGTAATTGGAACGAAAAAGAGATCGGGTCAGGAATCAAAAAACTGAAAGATCGAGAAGTAGCGGGGTTAATCTACCTTCGGGATAATGATGATGCTGGTCGAGAAAAAGCTCAAAAAATTGCCAAGATTTGCAACCAGCTTAAATTTCCTTATCTAATAATCGAGCCTACAGATATCTGGTCGGATATGCCCGATAAAGGGGATATTGTAGACTGGGTGAAAGATTGCGAGGGTTCTATGAATCAAGATGAGTTCATTGCTCGGCTAGAGCTTGCCATACACAGAGCAGTCGAACGTAGAAAAGAACTGATGTCTGCCCTCACAGGTGATGAGGCTGAAATTGATAAATTTTCTCGTATTCCCAACTGGTCGCAGTCCGACATTGCTAACTGGCTAGCAGAACGCTATCGTCCGAGCCTAGCATGGAACACTGAGTTACAAGAGTGGTATCGTTACGGCGCACAAATAGAGGGAATTTGGAGCAAAGAACCCGTTGAATTTATTGGTAGAGTAATCAAGTCCGAGATTGAGTCATTAGCCGATCTCTACGCCCAATTTAATGGTGAAGACAATCGACCCTCATACAGTATTAGCTTAATCAACGGCATTACAGCGTTGCTCAAGTTAGATTTAGCCGTTCGCAAATGGGATGAATCAACGGGTTTGTTACCCCTGCTAAACGGAGTTCTCGACCTTAACACCAAAAAACTAATTCCCCACGCACCAGGACATCGCTTAACTTGGTGTCTGCCCTATGCTTATAATCGCTCAATATCCTGCGACCCGATTATTGATTGGTTAACAAATACCTGTGGTGGCGACCGCGATTTAGTTCAGTTAATGAGGGCTTATTTATTAGGGGTAGTTACGGGACGCACCGACTGGCAGAAGTATTTAGAATTAATTGGTGCGGGGGGAACGGGAAAAAGTACCTTTACCCGACTAGCGATCTCTTTGGTGGGAGCAAATAATACTCATACCACTACTTTGAAAAAGCTGGAAGGGGAAAGATTTGAAACAGCTTCTATTGCGGGTAAAAGGTTGGTTTTAATCAATGATTCCGAACGCTATGCAGGTTCGGTCAGTACTCTCAAGGCTTTAACTGGTCAAGATACATTGCCCTACGAGGTTAAGTTTAAGCAATCTACGGGGGGCTTTACTCCTACAGCAATGGTAATTGTGGCAGCCAATGAAACGGTTCAATCTAGCGACTATACCAGTGGATTGGAGCGACGAAGAATTACAGTGCCGATGTTTAATAAAATTCCCTCTGAAAAACAGAGAAATTTAATCGAACATCGTAACGGAGAAATATGGGGCGAATTTGCCCCATATATACCAGGGTTGCTTAATTGGGTCTTGGCAATGGATGAATCGGATGCCACTAGGATTATTAAAAACTATACATTAGCCGTTCCTAAATTAGCTGTAATGAAGGCACAGACTTTAGTAGAAACTAATCCTATTGCCGATTGGTTGGATAACAATATCGTCTACAAAGAAAATTCCCGCACTAACATTGGTGTTGCCAACCGAGACAAAGATAGCGGTAGCGATCTCTGGTACTTAAATACTGACCGATGGCTCTATGCTAACGATGCCGAATATTGTGA
>CAYXWE010000887.1:0-2093 GCA_964468145.1 uncultured Pleurocapsa sp. | reverse complement strand
TATCGTTTACCCACCCTCAAACATCAGCTTACAGTGGGCTTAAACTGGATTACTCAACCTATCGTAGAATTGTTATCTCCCTAAATTATTCTTCAACTAATAGTTTGTTGTATGGCTAATGGTAAGTTTTTACCCCCCAAGCTAAATCCTCTATTGACTCGTTTAATTCAAAGCATCTTTTATTTGGTAATGTATTTTGGCTACCAAATAAAACTGAAAGTCAGCGATTGCGATCTGGCTGTATTGAAAGATATCGCAGACAAGCGAGTAATTTATTTACCAAACCACTCTAATCTAGATGATGGTTTGGTAATGTTCCTTTTTTCTGCCCGTTTGGGTCAATTATTTCACTACATCGTGGCTTACGAAGCTTTCCAAGGTTTTATTGGCAAGCTGATGCAAAAGGTGGGGGCTTATTCTATTCGTCGCGGAATGGGCGATCGCCCTAGTATTATCCAAACCTTAGATATCATTCAGCAAGAGCAGTCTAAGCTGGCGATCTTCCCCGAAGGAGGATGCTCTTATCAAAATGATACGGTGATGCCTTTTCGTACTGGTGGTGTCGAGTTAGCTTTCAAAGCTCTAGAAAAACTCGCCAAACAGGGCATCGTACCCGATTTATATCTAGTCCCTGTCAGCATTAAATATTGGTATCCCAGCAACGGCGATATTCAAATAGAGCAGAGCCTTAAAGAATTAGAATCTGCTCTTTCTATTGAGCCAAAACAGAACGATCTTTATTTGCGCTTGCGAAATATAGGGGCGAAGATTTTAAGTAATTTAGAAGCTGAGTATAAAATAATACCAGAAGTAAATCGAGACTGGAATCAAAGAATCGCAATTCTCAAACAACAGCTATTACATTACTGCGAACAACAACTGAATATTGCTCCTGCAACTCAATTTCCCAATCGCGAAAGAGTATATAAAATTCAAGCTCTTTTAGCCGATATCGAAAAATCTGAAGCAAAATCAAATATCGATTATCAGCATCTTAGGTTAACCACAGTACGCTTGCTCAACTTCGATGCTATTTATGATGGTTATGTAGCCCAAAACCCAACAAGAGAAAGATATATAGCGACTTTAGACAGATTCGAGCGAGAAGTATTTCAAATCGATCGCCCGAAACCCAAAGGAATGCGCGAAGCAGAGGTAAAAATCAATACACCGATCGATCTGGCAAACTATTGGCAACAAAATAAAGCAGAACGGGCGATTGCAATTAAAGAGCTTACTCGAACAATTCAACAACAAGTTCAAGCAAACCTCAACTAATTATCTCAATTTAAAATGACAGTTTTACAAGCTGGCGATCGTTTACCCCAAGTCATTTTTCTCGATGGGATGGGTACATTATTCGACCTCAAATATAGCGTTGGTGAAATATATCAGCAACTAGCATTAAAATATGGCGTTAAAACAGATGCAGAATGGCTAAACAAAGCTTTTATTGATTGTTATAAAGCTGCCCCGCCTTTGGCGTTTTCCGAACAGAAATTAACCTCGATTACTCAATCCGAATTCATCTGGTGGAAGAATGTAGTTCAAGCAACATTCCAGGGAGTAGATGCCCTTGATTGCTTCAGTAATTTCACGGTTTTTTTTCAAGAACTTTATACTTATTTTGCCACCAAAGAACCTTGGTATATCTATCCCGATGTTATTCCTTGTTTAAACAGTTGGCAACAAAAAGGAATCGAATTAGGAGTAATTTCTAACTTTGATACTCGGTTAAATCAGATTCTAAAAGCTCTCGATTTAGAACATTTCTTTATGAGTATTACTATTTCTTCTGTTGCAGGATTTGCCAAACCAGACCAAAATATATTTAAGATTGCTCTAAAAAAACATGAATTTATGGCGAACCAAGCATGGCATATTGGAGACGATCGAAGTTGTGATTATTTTGGAGCAAAAAATGCAGGAATTAATGCCTTTTGGTTGAACCGCGATTGCTATTCTTTAAATATTGAAAATCAACTACCCAATTTAAGTAGTCTGGGATAAACTTGTCTTTATATATTGCTTTATATATACACTTTTACAAAGTTTAAAGAAACGGGGGATATGAGCTTTGGATACAGCTAATC
>CAYXWE010000886.1:0-2094 GCA_964468145.1 uncultured Pleurocapsa sp. | reverse complement strand
GTATCGATACCACCGATAGTTTCTTGTAATTGTTTTTGAGCTTTTGCAGCATTAGCTCTAGCTTGAAGCATATTCTTTTTGTTTTTAGCTTCGGAAATTTTGCTTTCTAGAGCAGTAAGATTTTTCTTGAGAACGTTAACATTGTTAGTGTGTAGCTGTAGCTGTTGCTCTAAACTTGCTGCAGTATCGCTAAAAGATTTCTTACGCATGAGAGCTTCGCGAGCTAGATTTTCATCTCCTTTAGATAGAGCTAACTGCGCTCTTTGTTGCCAGGTATTGGCTTCTGTGATGTTTTTGTTATATTGCTGTTCGGTTCTTTTTTGAGTCGCGATCGCTTTAGCAACAGCTTGGCGTAATTGCACCAAGTCTTCTTGCATATCTATGACTGCTTGTTCTAATACTTTTTCTGGATCTTCTGCCTTACTAACCATGTCATTGAGGTTAGCTCTAAACACTCTGCTGATACGGTCGAATAATCCCATAATTCCTATCCTAAAAGAGACTCATAATATATCTATAGTAATATCAAGTTCCTATATTTTGCCTCGTAACATGGTATAAGATTTATTTTTTTTCTCAAACAGTGTAGCGTGACAAGTTAACTACTACAGATATGCAAATAAAAGACGCTCAACACGGGAGTGCAATATACTCTTCAACCAGGAGCATTTCCTCTCGTAGAAATAATTGGTGGCAAAAGTTAGTAGCAGCGATCGCCATAATAAATTTAATTTTGGTTTTTTTCAATTTCACATATCTAACATATCGAGATTTTTATGTTACTCGCGTTCCTCTCATTGTTAGTATCTACGATCCGATTAAGGCAATCGAACCCCATCCAGATACGGAAAAATATCTTCAAACTAGTAACATGGGGATGCAAGAAATTCTGGCAAATGGTTTTACTCCCGAAAGCGAAAAAATATTAACTTCCCTAAGAGAACAAAGTATTTATTTAATTGAAGAGAATCCCTTCTTAGCTTCGGGGCGATCGGCAACTTTTGCTAAATTGAAGCATAGAATGGAATATCGCTTAGAAACTCTTTCTAGTAAAGCAGCATTTGAAAAATTCTGGAGTCGAGAATATCTATCTCAGCAAGAGATTACAGAAGAATTTGCTTTCTTTCGCCATAAAATTCAACCTATATTGGAAAAGAATTATTATCGTAAAATTAATGTCAATGGCAATAGAATAGACTATTTTTGGCGTATCGATTTAGTTTTTGCACTATTTTTCGTCATAGAATATTTCGGTCGCAGTTTTTGGCTTGCCCAATATAAAAAGAAAACTCCATGGAATAAAATCTTATTGCGTTATTGGTATGATGCTTTAATGTTTATCCCCTTATGGCGTTGGTTGCGAATCATTCCCGTTACTATTCGGGTTCACAAATCGGGGTCACTCAATTCAGACAATATATTATCTAATATTACCCACGAGCCAGCAGCTTATCTCGCCCATCGCGTTTCAACCTTCATCATTGTACGGCTATTGAATCAAAGTCAGGAAATAGTTACTGATGGCGAAATTCTTGATAGTTTGCTTTCATCGAAAAAAAATAACAATATAACCGTAGGAGAAAAAGATAAACTAGATAAGATTGCAGATCGTTTAATAAGTCTGACTATTTATCGGGTTTTACCTCAAATACAACCAGATTTAGAAAATCTTTTAAGTCATAGCCTCAAAGCTGCTTTAAAAAAATCGGAATTATATCAAGCTATGGGGGGAATTCCTGGTTTCACTAGTCTTCCTCAAGAAACGATCGAACAGTTAGGCGATTATCTAGCTCAAGCTAGTTACGATATTCTGGCTAATTCCTATAACGACAGGGAAGGAAAAATAATTTTCAATCGCTTGAGCCAAAATTTTGCCCATAATCTTAAGGAACAAATTCAAGAGAAAACAACTCAAGAAGAAATTCAAACCCTACTGGCGGATTTATTGGAAGAGTGGAAGGTAAATTATATCGAGAACTCCCAAAGACGCAATCCTGAAGCAACTTTAGCAGAAGTAGAACAAATTCAAGAGAATATTTAATCAACAGTTAGAGCAGTTAGAGCAGTTAGGACAGTTAGGACAGTTAGGACAGT
>CAYXWE010000885.1:0-2098 GCA_964468145.1 uncultured Pleurocapsa sp. | reverse complement strand
GGGATGCTGATGACTATGCAGGTGGGGGAATATTATCCCGAACTCAACGACCCCGATTTAGAGAGGGCTTTGGGTTTGGTACATTCTCGCTTTAGCACTAATACTTTTCCCAGTTGGGAACGAGCGCACCCCTATCGCTACATTGCCCACAATGGGGAGATCAATACCTTACGGGGTAACATTAACTGGATGCATGCTCGTCAGTCTCTGTTTGAGTCGGAGCTATTCGGCGATGATATGCAGAAGGTGCAGAATCTAATTAACATCGATGGTAGTGACTCCAGTATTTTTGATAATACCTTAGAACTATTAGTGTTGGCCGGGCGATCGCTACCCCATGCGGTAATGATGATGATTCCCGAACCCTGGACGGCTCACGAATCCATGAGTGACGAGCAGAAGGCTTTTTATGAGTATCATTCTTGTTTGATAGAACCTTGGGATGGCCCAGCTTCGATCGCTTTTACCGATGGCACAATGGTAGGAGCGGTATTGGATCGCAATGGTTTGCGTCCTTCTCGTTATTACGTAACTAAAGATGACCTGGTAATTATGGCATCGGAAGCAGGAGTGTTAGAGGTCGCTCCCGAAAACGTAGCTCTGAAAGGGCGTTTAGAGCCAGGAAAAATGTTTCTAGTGAATATGCAAGAAGGGCGCATTGTTGCGGATGAAGAAATAAAACAGGAAATTATTAACGAGCATCCCTATAGGGAATGGTTGGATCGTTATTTGGTAGATTTAGCATCTTTACCAGAACCTAAAGTAACAGAAGATTTAGTACCAGTTGCTCAAGGAGATTTAACAACCACTATTCAGCAGCAGATGACCTTTGGTTATACTTTTGAGGAGTTGCGAATCTTACTCAAACCAATGGCTCTTAATGGAGTTGAAGCATTGGGTTCGATGGGAACGGATACTCCTTTAGCGGTACTGTCAGACAAACCCAAGTTACTTTACGATTATTTCCAACAATTATTCGCTCAAGTAACCAATCCGCCTATCGATTCAATTAGGGAAGAGATTGTTACTTCTCCCGTAACTACCATTGGTTCGGAACGTAACTTACTCGATCCGCAACCCGAAAGTTGCCATCTGATTAAATTAGACAAGCCTGTTATTAGTAATGCAGAATTGGCAAAGTTGAAAAACTTAGACGGCGATTTTCAGTCTGTTACTCTGCCGATTTTGTTTAACCCTAAAGAAGGGGTAAAAGGTTTAGAAACAGCGATTGAGGGGATTTGTGCTGAAGCAGATAAAGCAATCTCAGAAGGCAAAAGTATCATTATTTTAAGCGATCGCGGTATTAACCAAGACAACGCGCCGATTCCTGCTTTGCTAGCGGTTTCGGGGTTACACCACCACTTAATTCGTCAGGGTACTCGTACTAGAGTGGGAATTGTTTTAGAATCGGGCGAACCTAGGGAAATACATCACTATGCTGTCTTGTTGGGTTATGGTTGCGGTGCGATTAATCCCTATCTGGCTTTTGACACCATTAAGGAGATGATCGGCGATGGAATATTAGCCGATGTGGATTATAAAACGGCTTGTAAGAACTATATTAAAGCCGTGACCAAAGGGACGATTAAAATTGCTTCTAAGATTGGTATTTCTACCCTGCAAAGTTATCGAGGAGCGCAGATATTTGAAGCCATTGGCTTAAATCATTCGGTGATAGACCGCTACTTTACCCGAACCGCTTCGAGGATTGAAGGAGCGGATTTAGAAGCGATCGCAAAAGAAACTATCTTACGTCATTCTCATGCTTTCCCCGAACGTCAAGTCAACGGACACACCTTAGATGCGGGAGGTGAGTATCAATGGCGCAAAGATGGGGAGGCGCACTTATTTAGTCCCCAAACCATTCATACTTTGCAACAAGCTGTTAAAATTGGCGACTACGAACTTTTCAAACAATACGCCAACTTGGTAAACGAGCAAAATCAACAACGCTTTACCTTAAGGGGATTATTAGAATTTAAAGACCGCGAACCGATTCCCCTGGAAGAAGTAGAACCGATCGAAGAGATTATGAAGCGGTTTAAAACAGGGGCGATGAGTTACGGCTCGATTTCTAAAGAGGCTCACGAATCTCTAG
>CAYXWE010000884.1:0-2103 GCA_964468145.1 uncultured Pleurocapsa sp. | reverse complement strand
GTTTTGGATGCAGTACCAAAAGCCAGAGCAGAATGCGGTCATACCGCCAGCTATTACTATGTGGGTAAAAATCCTGCTCTGGCTTTTGGTACTTGCGTTCCTTTTGGCTTAACCGCCCAACAGCAAAACGCTTGGTACTATCACGGTGGCGGTTTAGAAGCGATGCACGAACTCTATAGTGATTTTAATGTGATTAATTTCCCTGCAGGAAATACAGGGGCGCAAATGGGAGGCTGGTTCAAAAAAGAAATCAAATCTCTAAAAGATCTCCAAGGCTTGAATATGAGAATTCCTGGAGTAGGGGGAAGAGTAATGGATAGCTTGGGAGTCAATACCCAGGTATTGCCAGGGGGAGAAATATATCTAGCTCTAGAAAGAGGTGCGATCGATGCAGCAGAATGGGTCGGCCCTTATGACGACCTCAAACTTGGTTTAAACAAGGCTGCATCTTACTATTATTATCCTGGCTGGTGGGAACCAGGCCCTACTTTAGAAGTGCAAGTAAATAAATCTCAGTGGGAGAAATTACCCGCTGAATATCAAGAAATATTTAAAACCGCAGCCATGGAAGCTAATCTTAATATGCTTTCTAAATATGATGTTCTCAACCGCGAAGCTTTAAAAACATTGGTAGATGGTGGCACAAAACTAACCCCATACCCTCCCGAAGTACTGCAAGCAGCCCAAAAAGCAGCCCAAGATTATTATGCAGAGGAATCTAGCAAAAACCCTGCATTTAAAAAGATCTACAACCAATGGAATCAATTCCGCAGTGCTATCTCCGAATGGAACAGAATCAACGAGTTAAGCTATAGCAGTTTTGTTAACAAATAAATAGCTGCCTCACTGTTTATACTCATCCCTCATCCCTCATCCCTTATCCCTTATCCCTTATGCCTCATCCTCTAGTAAGATTCGGTAATCCTCATACACCTTAAGACTGTTAGTTGAATTAAGATCTATGTAATTGAACGAGTCTAGAATATAAAAAAAGAATTCTGTTAACAACAAATGAGTAACACAAGTGATTTTAGAAAAGCAATGCAGGAGGTACAAGGAAATCAGATCCTTGGTCCTAATGTAATTAGCAATGCCTTACCTTATCTTGGTGGCGGTTTAGTGTTAACTGCGGTTGGTACTTACGGCGGTTTGGGCGTAATGTCTGCTCGCCCCGATCTCTTTATGCCTACCTTTATTGGCGCGATGATTGCGGAATTGGTACTATTTTTTGTCGCCCAAGGAGTAATCAGACAAAAAAATAATACTACCGCCTTGCCTTTATTGGCTCTATACAGTCTTTTGACTGGTTATACTCTTAGCGGTATTGTGGCTTTGGCTCTCAATACTTCTGGAGTGGGTATCGGTGGCGTGGGTATGGCTGCGTTGGGTTGTGGTGCGACCTTTATAGTCGGACGCAATATTGGTTCAAACCTCAGCGATGAAGATGGTTTGGCTTTGGCTCAGACAGTACGCCTCGGCGTAATAGCCTTACTGGTAGTCATGGTCGGACAGTTACTTTTATCTGTCTTTGGTGTCTATACTCCTGGTTGGTTAGAAATTGCTATTTCTGGCGTAGGTGTAGCATTGTTTGCAGGGGTAGCAGTAGTAGATTTCTATATTATGCCCCGTACTTATGAAGACGACCAATATCTACCTGTAGCTCTTTCTATGTACCTCAGCTACATTAATCTCTTTATCTTCATTCTACGCTTTTTGATTGCAATTAACGGTCGCGACTAAAATTGCCGTGGTTGAGTAATGAGTAGCCAGTAGCGATCGCGAAATTTATATATGTCTATATATGTCCGCTTCTAGAATTCACTAGAAGCGGTTTTTTATTAACCGCAAAGCTATACTGTTAAAGATCGATCGCATAAAGATTTAAAGAAATAATATTCTTGTTTCGATCTGCAATTAAACTACTACAAGCTTTGATAATTTGCCGACTATTTTTTCTAGTTCAGAATCATTTGGCGAATATGGATAGTCATATCCTGGGATATAAATCCAACTGTTTTTTTGCTCTGGTTTGATATATTCTTCTCGATCGTCGATTAATATTACTCGATCGCATTCTGTATTAGGGATAAAAGATAAATCCTT
>CAYXWE010000883.1:0-2109 GCA_964468145.1 uncultured Pleurocapsa sp. | reverse complement strand
AAGATGATGAAGAACACAAAAACTAGGCTATTCCTTATAGCTTTAGTGGTGCTTGCTTAGCAATAGCCTATAGTTTCAGTTTTTTTAGTTGTTACTTGCGGTCGCCTTTAAGTTTTACCTTATCAGCGCATTCTAAAGGCTCTGTGTCGTGAAAGCGATCGAAATCGATAAACTGATGTCCTTCTGCTGTTTGCTGAATAATATCGACAAATTCATGTCCCCAGATAATATCTCCAGCAGCGTAAGAATAGGGAGCATGAATTGATTGAGCGACGGTTTCATCAAGCCCAGTGAAAGAAACAATTAGCATCGCTCTAGTTTTGTTTAAAGATTCTTCAGTAGCACCCCAAAGGGGACTATGTTCGTCGATCTGGTGCATTACCGTCCAACTAAGGGTAAATCTGGGGGTTCGCTCGCGTACTAGCTTTAGGGGATGAAATCGGCGCATATATTTACCTTCCCTGCTTACTTCATCGCGCATCACATAAATGCAAATTTGAGCTTCGATAATTTGGTTGCGTCTTTGGTTGGCTGCTCTGAACATCAAAGTAAGTATCCCATCGCGCTCGCAAATAACGGCAACATTGCTAAAAATAACCTTAGCTGTGGGTTGAGAAAACCTAGTAAAAGCCAATCCCGTTATCAAAGCAATTCCTACGACCCCGATTAATGCTTCTACAGTCACCATAATGTCTGCATAAACCGTTGTCGGATACATCGCACCATAGCCGATCGAAGTTAAAGTTTGTACGCTAAAGAAAAACGCATCGCCAAACGAGCCTGGGGTAGCATTAGCAATACAGTCTCCGCCTAGTAAATAGGCAATCGCAAAAAGAAGATTAATCGCTACATAAAATAAAGACATCAAAACCACAAAACCCAACCAAGGAATTGTCAGCAGCAAATAATACGGCTCTTGCAAATAAGTGTGCCAAGCATCTGCACCAGGAATTTCAAACCGCCCGTTGCGAAATTCAATCTTAAATCGGTTAGAGCCATTTTTCGCGCTCTTGTTTCGGGTTAAATAGGGTCTTTTTCTAGGATTAAAGGGTGGTAACATACAATGCTTGCGATTAACCGTCACTTAAACCAAATTATCTGTTTTTGATATTTTATCGATCGCTTTAAATTTTTACAGCGCGATTAAATTTGGTATAAGCTATCAATCTAGTATGAAATAGAAAATTAATCAGGCAATGTTTAAGTGTTTGAAATCGCTATTTGCTTTAGCGAAGCTACCTTAGCTTTGCCAAAATAGCCTGAAGGCTAATTAACAGTTAAATTATATGTACTCTAACAATAAAGCTTTTAACTTCTTCCGCATTAAAATTCCTGGCTTATCCGTCATCATATGCTGTTCTTGTTTGATATCTAACGGAACATCATAATCGGTAGTTTCCAGAATGGCTTTATCCTCTAAAGTTACGGCGCGATCGAATGCTACAACATCTTTGGCTTTCACATCGGCTTCGGTATCGTTTCGCAAACAAAATTGAACTATCTGGGAAGAGGAATCGTTGATCGGTGTAGCAGTGTTCACTATGATATGTACCAAACCATTGGGGTAATTAATTCTTAGTTTGCAGGTAAAAGGTAGATACCAATCTAAATCTAAAATCCTAGTAGTAACTCCCTCTTCCATCTTAAGGTTCTTTTGCTGTTGTTCTGGATTGACTACGCCGAGAGTAGCTTTACCAGTTAGACCGTAATCGGTTTCTTGAATATCTATACTGTCAGGAATGGGATGGTCTTCGCTACCGAAAGTAGTAGTATGAACAAAGGTAGGATGTGCCAGATCGAACTCATTTTCCATTACTCGTAACCCCGCACAATTCCAGGTTTCATAGAATTCGGGAATTAAACGAAACTGAGAATCGCTTGCTTCGGGGATTTCAGGAATTTCGTTTAAAGGATCGCCCAAACACACCCAGATATAACCGTATTTTTCTTGACTGGGATATATTTTTATCTGATAACTTTTAGGTATCTGATTGCTATCTTCTAGCTGCGGTACGAATACGCAAGTTCCTTCACTATTGTACTGCCAACCATGATAGGGACAAGCTATATTACCATCTATGACTTTTCCGATAGATAGTTTTGCCGAAC
>CAYXWE010000882.1:0-2109 GCA_964468145.1 uncultured Pleurocapsa sp. | reverse complement strand
ATGATGATGTATGGCGATCGCTTCGCTAGCGGTGGGCATCCCTTTTTGCAGTCTCGTAATTTTTAAAATCGGCAATGGGCAAAAATTTTTTATTTTTAGGTCTTGACTGGCGATCGCCAGTTTTGTTATGATTTTTTTTTATAATGGGAGTGGTTTGAGCAATTGATGGGTGCAAAGATTCCCATTATGAAGCTTGTTTTTTGATTTAAGCACGTTTTGCGCTCGCCAGTCAAGAATTTTAGGCGATTTTCCCCTTGTAATTTAAAAAAATTAATATTTTCAGTTACAGGTAGTCAAACGGTGTAATTTCCCGCCAATGCGATAAAAATCGAAGCGTGATTTCTCATGAAAAATCTCTGCGGGTAAAAGACGATCGCCTGGAGAAATAACGGGTAATTCCACACCTACATCTTGGTGTTGGGGAACGGTAGCCAGATGACTAGAATTGTGGGGCTGTAGCTCGATAGTATTCCAAGCAGTTCTAGTTCCAGATTGATGACAGTACTTATTGAGAGAAGATTCTACCGAAACCAGGCGATCGTTACGCTTAATTGTCAAAACCGCTTCGGTTGTTTCGCGATCGCCTTGATGCAAATTATTTTCTTGGCTAAAGGGCAACAATACTAAGTATGAGACATTGCCGTTTTTGGCTTGAAAACCCCTACCATTTTCCAAAGGATGGGCAGTAATAAAAATAGAGTTGCGATCGCTGCGTTTGGCTTCCCCTGAATAAAAGTAACTGTCGTCTTTTTGACAAATATTAACGTAGAAATTTACCGTCTCAAAAGCATAGACCGCTTGATAATCAGGATCGATCTGCTGACAATCGTGCCAGTCCGAACTCATAACAAAACTATAGTCCGCATCAGAAGAAGCAACAGCAGGATCGAGCATCCCCAAATTTAGGAGCGCAGTAGCGATCGCAGTAGCATTAAAAACCACCTTGGTTTTGAGATTTTGCTTTTCATTAATCATACTGACTACTCATTATTGATGCGGTCATACTATCGATCCGATCGAATGCCATAGCAATGGATAATAGTATGTGGGAACAGACAAATGACAAAGGACTAATAACAATATTTATGAGCTTTTAATTTTCATATCTTAAAGTCACAATATCAAATTGGCAATATATCTATAGTTATAATTTACATTGCGAAAAAAGAACTAATATGTAATTTAATAAATAAATTGTAATTAAATGTTGCCGAGAGAAGACCTGTTAAAGCGGGTAGAAAACAAAGAAGAAATCGCCCGCGTTATCGATAAAGCCGAGCAAGGGATTAAAAACTGGGAAGTAGCAGTTACAGATTTCTTATCGCCCCCAGTATTAGCAGAAGTGAGAGATATATTCCAAAATCTGACAGAGATAGAAGCTTTACCTTGGGGTGGCTACCCTCAAGCAGAAAGACAGCGCGTTGGTTTAGCTCGTCCCGATATTCCTTTAGATGAATCTCAAATTGAGTTAGCCGTGTTAGATATTGCTGGCAACTTTTTATTCGATTCAGCTACTCACCGAGACTTTTTAGGTTCGATTTTAGGTACGGGTATTGTTCGAGAGAAAGTAGGAGACATCATTGTTTTGGGAGAGAGAGGCGCGCAAGCAATTGTTGTTCCTGAGATGGTCGAGTTTCTCACTAGCTCTTTAACTCAGGTGCGTTCTGTAGCAGTCAAAACTCAGCAGATCGAATTTAGCGAATTAAAAATTCGTCCCCCCAAAAAGAAAGAAATGACTACGGTAGAGGCTTCTATGCGTTTAGATGCGATCGCTTCGGCTGGTTTTGGAATGTCTCGCAGCAAAATGGCAACGGCAATTTCTAATAAAGATGTCAGGGTTAATTGGAAGGAAATAACTCAGTCTAGCTATAACGTTAAAGAAGGAGATCTCATTGCCATGAGGGGTAAAGGTAGGCTGGAGATAGGAGAAGTTTCTATAACTAAAAAAGAACGGTATCGAGTTAATTTAGTCCGTTATAAATAACCCTAGCTTTAAAATTATTAATCGATCTTTTTAATCTTCTAGGCGATCGTGATATTGCAAACCATATAATATCGAACCCACTAAACCTACCTGGGGATTTAAGACAATATGAACGGGTATTTCTT
>CAYXWE010000881.1:0-2111 GCA_964468145.1 uncultured Pleurocapsa sp. | reverse complement strand
TTAGAAGCAACTAACAGTTATTTATGATAATTGATTTTAGCTGAGAGGCTCGATCCTAGATCGAGCGTAAAAATAGCCGTTCCAGAGAAAAAATGATTTAATAGAATTGCCTCTGGTTATGGCAGGAGATGCTTTTGTTGCTCCAACCCTAGAAGGTGCAGTAACTTCCGCCCTAGCTGCGGGAAAGTTAATCGCTCAACGATTTGGTGTTGGATAGTAAGTGGTAAATGATAAATGTTATGTATCGGACATCGCGGGGCAATGGGACACGAGCCAGAAAACACGCTCTTGTCTGTCCGCAAGGCTTTGGAGTTAGGAGTCGATGGGGTTGAAATTGATGTCTATAATGTTGAAGATCGTTTAATAGTAATTCACGATCGCACCTTCGATCGCACCACCAATGGTACTGGCTATATAGCAGACTCTAGTTTCGCTAATGCGCGCTCCCTCGATGCAGGAAAAGGAGAGCGCATACCCACCCTAGAAGAAGTTATCGAGACGGTAAATCGTCGGGCAATAGTCAATATTGAATTGAAAGGTAACAATACCGCCGAGTTGGTTGCTAAATTGATTCGACAATATCTACAACGGGGTTGGACTGCCCAAGATTTTGTGGTTTCTTCTTTCGACCATTATCAACTACAACAGGTAAAAAAAATCGAGCCGAAAATAACCATTGGAGCTTTAATTTATGGTTTACCTTGGAAATATTTAGATAGTGCTGTAGAGATAGGAGCGAGAATTCTTATTCCGAGTGCGGACTATGTGACTGCCCAATTGGTAGCTACCGCCCATCAAAAAAAACTGTTAGTTTGGATTTATACTGTCAATTTGCCCCAAGAAATAAATCGTATGAGAAAATTGAAGATAGATGGTGTTTTCACCAACTACCCCGAACTAGTAATCCCCATTAATTAAATATATTACTGATTGATGAATCGCGATCGCTTGATTCGTTGCCTGTGTCCCGCTATCGGTTTTTTTTTGTTAGCTCTTTCTGTACATTCTCTCCAGCAAGAATTAGATCGTTACGATCCTCAAGAAATCTTAAATAGTATAGTAGCCATCGGCGATCGTCAACTCTGTTATGCCTTGGGCTTTGCTTTCTTTAGCTGTTTGGCAATTAGTTTTTACGATCTAATCGCGTTTAGCTTTTTAAAATATAAGCTAAGTAAAAAGAATATTTTGTTTACTACCTTTATTGCTTATGCAGTTAGCAACACTACTGGATTTACTTTATTGATTGGTGGTGGTATCCGCTATCGTTTTTATTCGTATTGGGACATACCTACTAAATGTATTGCTAAGATAACGGCTCTGGGTAATTTAACTTTCTGGCTAGGATTGTCAACTCTAATGGGTATTACCTTACTTTTCAATCCTTTGCAGCTTCCCGATAGTTTGAATATTAGTTTTTTTGCTATTCGCTGTCTGGGAATCTTAGCTTTATTTACTGTAGCAATCTATCTTTATTTTGGTTTTAAACATAAATCTTGGGAAATTAAAGGTAAAACTTTTTATTTTCCCAACCCTATAATTTCTTTAACTCAGATTATTATTTTCGCTTTAGATTGGGCAGTAGCAGCAGCAATCTTATATTGTTTGCTGCCCGCATATCCCGATAAATCTTATCTCAACTTTTTTAATGTATATCTAGTGGCAATGGCAACTTCAATTATTAGTAATGTTCCTGGAGGTGTCGGAGTATTTGAAACCATAATTATTTTTTTATTGCCCGATAAAATTGCCGTCCCTAATATCTTAGGTTCGCTTTTAATTTATCGGGCATTGCGTTTTTTATTACCTTTAGCAATTGCTTTGATTTTTATTGGTTGTTTTGAAATCAAACGCCGAGTTAAAACGAGCAATAATTAAAAATTAAAAATTAAATTTAACTCCTACTTCACCACCAAAATAATCGATAGAATTATCTCTAGTTTGGCTGGTGTAAGTAGCTGGGTAAAATTAAATCGATATCATCTACATTATCCCCTTGAAAAACATCGCGCTCTTCGTCAATATCGGGAAAATAAATGCCCAAAGAAATGCCTGCATAGCCCCGAGAGAAATATTAGACAAAGTAGGACAGTCGCGGAAGGGGGCTTGTATTG
>CAYXWE010000880.1:0-2112 GCA_964468145.1 uncultured Pleurocapsa sp. | reverse complement strand
ATCGCCTTTGAGGCTATCGATGCCTGTTTGGGCTACTTTACTGGTAATTTCAGTAGGAGTATTTAAAGCAATCAACGGTATCTGTTGTTGTCTGGCGTAGCGAAATATGGGTGCATAAAATTCCCAATCAAAACCCCAACGAGTATTGTATTCAGTTTGCTCTTTAAATTGAGTTTCGTCGATCTCGCGGGCAATATAACGCTCCAAAATTGGTTGAAAAGGACGCTGAAACATTTCTAGGGCGATCGCTAAATGCCTATTACTATTACTATATAAACTTTCGATAATTGCCAACTGTCGCTGATGATGTTCGGGACTATCGTGATTTTCTCCTAGATAAATAACATCCTGGAATTTTAAGTCTTCAATCTCGATCGCTGCTGTATTACTGTTTAAATCTATCTCCACTGCAAGACTGGTCAATTGATGGGGATAGCCCATTGTTAAAAATCCCACGAAGACAATGCTCAAAAAATAAATTAGGCTAGGAAATTTTAAATTCATCTATGTATGATTGAATAAATGGTATCGATATTAAAGTTCTATTTAGCTATATCTTCTCATGGCTGTTAAAGATACCTCTTTTGAATCTTCCCTCAATCTATCCAGGCGATCGCTTTCTCTCGATAGTCAAAGCTTGAGTAAAATACTGAGCGATCGAGAAAATATCTTAATTATTCAAGACCTCGATGGCGTGTGTATGGGATTGGTGAAAGATCCTCTCACCAGAAAGATCGAACCGAGGTATTTAGAAGCAGCTAAATCTTTTAGCAGTCACTTCTATGTTTTGACCAACGGCGAACATATTGGTAAGCGAGGAGTTAATGGCATTATCGAAAAAGCCCTTAATTGCGATCGCACAACAGCCAAAGAAAAAGGCCTATATCTTCAAGGTTTAGCAGGGGGAGGAGTACAGTGGCAAGATTCTTATGGTAATGTATCTCATCCTGGGGTGAGCGAGGCGGAAATAGCTTTTTTAGAAGCAGTACCCAGCAAGATTGCAGACTGCTTGAGAGAATTAGGTCAACAATCTAAGTATGGTTTAGATCGAACTAAGTTAGAAGAATACATTCGAGCCACAGTTTTGGATAATAAAGTATCCCCCACAGCCAACCTCAATGTCTTTCACGAAGTACTCCAAAACAATCCTCAACTGTACGCTGATTTGCAGCAAGAAATAAAATTATTAATGGATCGTTTGCTGGCATCGGCACAACAACAGGGTCTAGGAGATTCCTTTTTTGTCCATTACGCTCCCAACTTGGGACGAGACGAAAACGGACAAGAAATTATGCAGCCCGCTCAAGGGTTAGATTCTGGCACAACGGATTTTCAGTTTATGTTGCGGGGTGGCATCAAAGAAGTTGGAGTGCTGGTTATTCTCAATCACTATTACTTTTTACAAACTGGTAACTATCCTTTGGGCAAAGATTTTAATGCTCGACAAGCAC
Organism: uncultured Pleurocapsa sp.; assembly: GCA_964468145.1. Lineage (GTDB taxonomy): Bacteria > Cyanobacteriota > Cyanobacteriia > Cyanobacteriales > Xenococcaceae > Waterburya. Next base: position 661 of record CAYXWE010000880.1, on the reverse strand, counting down.
CCAGAGATCGATCGGCTTTATTAAAATTAGTCCGAGATAATTTCGACCCAAGAGTAATGCCTACCATTATCGGCGTGGGAGATACTGTTACCAGTAAAGCTGTAGAGACTAATAACCAACTAGAATTTAAAAGAGGAGGAAGCGATCGCGGATTTTTGGAATTGATTCAAGCCATCGGTCAAGAATTTGAAACTGATAATGTAGTAGTCTATATCGATAGCAGCGGTGGTGAAGTCAAAAATCGCAAACCTCTAAAGCTAGATAGTTCTAATCCAGAGGCAATAAAAGTAATAGAAGGGCCAGGCGATCCTAGAGATACAACAGATCCTTTGACTCTCAACTTAGTTTTTCCCCAAGGACATCCTCAATACATTGACTTCTTTTGTAGCTCGGCACAAGCCAGGAAGTTTGATAACTGATACTAAACCCGATTACCAATAACAAATGACAAATAACAAATAACAAATAACAAATGACAAATAACTTTCGATACCTAAGATCCTGTATTGCCTGTAGATCTATTAGTCCTGGGTACTTTGTCCTCGTTCGTTGTTGATTACTGCGCGATCGCGTCCTTGTTCTTTTGCTTGGTATAGTGCCTTGTCCGCAGCAGCTAATAGCTCTTGTTGAGAAATTACTTCGTTGTTATAGAGACTGGCAA
>CAYXWE010000879.1:0-2114 GCA_964468145.1 uncultured Pleurocapsa sp. | reverse complement strand
TTGTTGACTTAATTGTTGCTGTTGGTGTTGGTGTATTTGTTGCTAATATTCTGACAATCGAGCGTCTTTCCAATCACCGTGCGGACAAAGTAAAAGCGGTAACATATGATGATGAAGAAATCGAACTCAATCCAGAAGAAAAACTCCTGCTGGAAAGAGCAAATGGTCGCGTACTTCTCTTCTATTTAAGCGGTCCTATGATTTTCGGGGTTGCTAAAGCTATCTCTCGCGAACACAATCTGATTAACGATTATAAAGCCTTAGTTTTAGATTTATCTGAAGTACCTATTTTGGGTGTAACTTCTGGTTTAGCAATCGAAAATGCCATTGAAGAAGCAGTGGAAAACGGTCGCCAAGTGTTCCTTGTTGGTTTGCAAGGTCAAGCTGAAAAAAGATTGCGTAAATTGGGTGTGATGACCAAAGTACCCAGCACTAATATTCTCCAAGACAGAACTGCTGCACTTCAAAAAGCTGTTGATGCAGTTGATACGCCAATCGTTGATTCTAACTTTTCCGACACAATTAACCCTCAAACAATTAGTTAGATAGGTCATTGGTCATTGGTTATTCCTTATTGGACAAAAGACAAATAACTAATGACCAATCGATTTACGATAGTCGAAACAGAAAAAAATAACCATGACATACTTTTCATCAATATTTCCCTCTAATATTATTTTTTCTCCTCCAATACTAGCAACGGAAACCAATACGGAAACTGCACCGATGGTATTAGCAGGAGTTTTATTAAGTCTTATTTTTATCTATCTCGCCAGTAAACTGGGTGGCGAACTTTCCAAGTTAGTCGATTTACCTCCCGTATTAGGCGAGTTAGTCGCAGGAGTCGTCGTCGGCATTTCTGCTTTACACCTGCTTGTCTTTCCCGAAACGGGAGCAACAGCCAGCGACTCTGTAGTAATGACAATTCTGCAACAAATAGGTGGCTTAAGCCTTGAAAGCATTGGCGAAGTATTTACTACCCAAAGCGAAGTCGTCTCCGTCTTAGCCGAATTGGGAGTAATCGTTCTTCTGTTTGAAATTGGCTTAGAGTCAGACTTAAGAGAATTACAAAAAGTCGGTGCGACGGCTGCTATCGTGGCGGTTGTTGGAGTAGTTGCTCCTTTCGTGGCTGGTACGGCTGGCTTGATGCTAATCTTCGGAATGCCAACGATTCCTGCGGTATTCGCGGGTGCTGCTTTAACCGCCACCAGTATTGGAATTACCTCTAAAGTCTTATCAGAATTAGGACAGCTTAAATCGACAGAAGGACAAATTATTGTTGGTGCTGCGGTAATTGACGACGTATTAGGTATTATCGTCTTAGCAGTAGTGGCTTCCTTAGCGAAAACTGGTGAAGTAGACGTTACCAATGTAATTTACTTAATCATTAGTGCTACAGCTTTCTTACTCGGTTCGATATTCTTTGGTAAGTTTTTTAACAAAAGTTTTGTGGCAGTAGCAGAGAGATTGCAAACTAGAGGTAAGCTGGTTATCCCCGCTTTAGTTTTTGCTTTAATTATGGCATTCTTGGCTAATGCGATTCATTTGGAAGCAATTCTCGGTGCTTTCGCTGCTGGTTTAGTATTAGATGAAACCGACAAGCGTAAAGAATTAGACCAACAGATTATTCCCATTGCTGACATCTTAGTTCCTATTTTCTTCGTATCTGTAGGTGCAAAAGTTGACCTTAGCGTTCTCAACCCCAACAGTGCGGATAATCGTCAGGGATTAGTTATTGCAGCATTCTTAATCGTAGTAGCAATCATCGGCAAACTTGTCACTGGTTGGGCTGTTTTTGGCAAAGAAAAAATCAACCGTTTAGCGATTGGAATTGGCATGATTCCTCGCGGTGAAGTAGGTTTAGTTTTTGCAGGTATTGGTGCAGCTAGTGGTGTTTTAGATAAGCCCTTACAAGCAGCCATTATTATTATGGTAATTCTAACTACCTTTATCGCTCCTCCTCTATTACGTTTCGCTTTCCAAGAGGAAGAAGAAGTTGTAGAAGCTGTAGATGCGACAGTTAACAGTTAAAAGTTGTAGGGGCGCAAGGCTTGCGCCCTAGTTGTCAGTTAACATTATTGAATGTAGGGTGGGCAATGCCCACCCTACTTATT
>CAYXWE010000878.1:0-2115 GCA_964468145.1 uncultured Pleurocapsa sp. | reverse complement strand
GATGCCAGTCTTATCAATTCGCGTTTACAACTTTCTCATCTTAACAATGCAGATCTTACTCACTCCAATTTAGAAAAAACCAACTTGGAAGAATCATTTTTATCTAATACTATACTCAAAGAATCCAAGCTCTATAAAACCAACTTGGAAAGTGCACATGGAATAAATAAACAACAAATCTCAGAAGCTTTACTTTGCGAAGCCAAGATTCCTAGAAATATAGATATAGACATTAACAGGAATTGTAAAGACATTACACCTTAAATACTATTCAATTAGATCAAGTTATATTCTGTTATTCGAATAGATCTAATGAATACGAATTTTTGCCAGTTACATTTATATGAATAAATCCCCGATGCTCTAACCTTAATGTTCCATCATTATCGTATTCACGAGTATCTTCACATCCATCCCCTAGATTACGAACATAAAGATCAAATTTATCATTAACTGCAACACACCAATCACTATCACCACGCCACACCCAGTTAGTCCTATGTGATGATTCAGCATAGTACCAAAAACTATCGAGCAACCTGAGTGTAGATAAAGGTGTTTTACATTCATTGATTTTTAATTTCCACCATCCTTTAGATTCCCAACCGTTTGCGAACGCATGTTTAGGGACATCTCGACTGTTTCCTCTTCTAGCAATAGAAGAGTGATAGGCAGCGTAATGATAAGCAATTGCAACCCAAATTTCATCATGATACTTATTACAAATTTTCAGCTGCGAATAAGCTGGTGTTGAAAAAAAAAGACCCCTAAACTACTTAGTAATGCATAACAGGGAACAGATACAATAATTCTTTTTTTTAACGTTAGTAATAGTTCTCGTAGTTTCATATTTCTTTGTTGGAGTTCAGAATGATTAATTTTTGAATATCATTGTGTAAAAATGACTTAAACAGCTAGCTGGGAACTTTGATATTAATATGGAGTGTACCCAATCGAGAAAAGTGTTTCACTCATTATCAATACGATAAAGGAATTGAAAGCATAAAAAAGGCAGCGGTACTCATTGAGCAATTTTGAACATGGTTATCATCTTAAATAGCCTGTTATTTAAGATGATAGTATTAATTCCCATTCCTGAAATTAAGAATAGTAAATCAACAATGATACAGCGATATGAGATATACCTTCGACTATATCTCTTACAGACGAAGAGATTAGAAAAAAAAGACTTAATTATCTTTCAAACTCAATAACATCATTATCTTCATCGTCATCTTCTACAGGCTTGAGATTTTGCACTCCAAAAGCTTCTTCTCCCCATTGAAGACCTTGAGTGGGTTTTTGCGCTCTGATTTCTTCGTACCCTGCTCTCATTCGGTGCGCTGAATCTACAACCTGTTGGCTGAATCTGTCCGACTGTTTAAATAGAGCTTCCATAATCAGGGCATCTGCATTGTCTATAATCTTGGAAACTGCATTATCCACAACGCCTTGAACAAACTGCTGTGCTGCTTGACCAACGACTTGGTTAAACCCCTGCTGCATTGCCAAATCTTCTTCTGGTGTGGGCGTTGTCGGTTGAGGAGAGCGAGCATCTTGATGGGGTGGTTTAAATCCAGAATTAGTGTTGGCTGAAGAACCTTGGGAATTGCCAGTGTAGGGAGTAATTGTTCCAGCATCTTGTTGATTGGTCTTGGCTTGAGCCACTTCCGCTTCAATCTCTTTAAGGCTCATACCATCGTCAAATTTCTCCCGCCAGAAGTCCAGGTATTCTATATCTGATGGGGTATATATCTTCTTATGCTCTAAACCAGTGGCATTGATAAACTTGTTGAGAGAGGCTTTCTTGACGTGATATCGTCCTTCTAGTCCTTCTGCTCCTTCTTTTGGTAGTCCGTTTTCGGGAATGCTCTTCTCGGAATATTTAGTCATGATATTTAGTTGGTTGTAAAGAATGTAGATAAGGAAACTAAGCACCAGGAGGTGAATTAGATTCACATCCCGATGTAGATAATTTGCAGTCGCACTTAACAAACAAATCATTCAGCTTTCTTGATGCGCTCCATTTGCTTGATTTGCTTTTCGGTATAACCACCTTTTAATACTAAATCCGATTACCAAAATATGTATAAAATAAGAAACAACAATACAAAA
>CAYXWE010000877.1:0-2117 GCA_964468145.1 uncultured Pleurocapsa sp. | reverse complement strand
ATAACTATTGCAACCATTAATATAACTGTCAATTAGGTCTTGTGGCTCATTTGAGGAGCTAATTATTACCACCGGTAACAATCTTGTTTTGGGATGAGCGCGAATACGGCGGAGGATTTCGGTACCATTAATCTTGGGTAGGTTGAGATCTAATATAATTAATGCTGGCATAGGCTTGGGATCGCGATCGCTATCGCCGTTAGATACAGACGTTCTTTCGTTATAGTTTTTTCGTCCGATTAAATAATTTAAGGCTTCGATACCATCGGAGAGAACAATTAAATTGTGGGGAATCTCTGACTGAGCAAAAGCCAACTTCATTAATTCGCGGTCGTCAGGGTTGTCCTCTACTAATAATATACTTTTAACTGACATATATTTTTGTCTATATTTGTTCTTGTCAACTGCTTAGTTTAAATTTTGTTGACTTAATAGTAATTTTTAATAATTAATGATTAATTGCTTAATTTTTAAAATGTAATTTTATACCACTAGCATCTTTGCAGACCTAGAGATCGTTATTTTTTCTATATAATTTTATTTTTCTGTGTATCCTACTACAGTAAACAGAATTTGAACAATGGTAATCAATTTTAATTTAATAATAAAAACTTTACTAAAGGTCGATCGTGCATTTGAGATTGCGCCTTATTTTAGCTTGCTAATTATAACTTTAAAAGTTATTAGAATTATCTTATAACTACAAAATTAAATCAAACCAGTTAAATTAGAACTAGCAATTTTGCTGTTTGGTAAATAATTGTCGTTCAAATTTTAGTAAATTAAGTAAAAAATAAACAAAAGCATCTTTGCCAAAGTCTCAAACGCCAACATAATATGAATTACTATCCCGATCTAAAAGAATATGGATACCAAATTACCGAGCAATTGGGAAGCAATAAAGAAGGAGGAAGAATTACCTGGAAAGGGATTGAATTAAGCACCAAACAAGATGTCGCGATCAAGCAATTTTGCTTCGCAGTAGCTGATTCTACTTGGTCGGGATATAAAGTATACGAACAAGAGTTAGAAATATTACAAAAAATTAACTGTGCTGGTATACCAAAATATTTATCTAGTATTGAAACCAAGAATGGCTTTTGTTTAATTCAAGAATACATACCTGCCTGTACTATCGATCTAGAGCGCAATTTCACCACAGCAGACGTGAAACAGATTGCTGAGAAAATTCTTGACATATTAATTTATTTACAAGCCCAAAATCCTCCTATATTGCATCGCGATATTACACCCAAAAATATTCTTATAGACGATCGATTGAATGTCTATCTAATTGACTTTGGATTTGCTCGCCTCAACAATACAGAATTATCTGGTAGTAGCGTTTTCAAAGGAACGCCAGGATTTATCGCTCCAGAGCAAATTATTAAAGCCACTCCCGCATCAGATATATACAGCTTGGGAGTGACTCTCGTCTGTCTATTATCTAATAAGAAGATCGACGAAATTCAAGATTATGCGATCGCTGACGATCCCTATCAGTTGAAGATCGATGCTCTACTTCCCGAACTAGATCGACCGTTGAGAAACTGGCTGACAAAGATGACTCATGCCAAAACTAGCAAGCGTTTTCTCGATGCTTTGACTGCCAAAGAAGCATTACTAGCGATCGATGAAGAATCGGAAAAAAGCGATCTAGCGGTGTCAAATCTTAGCTTGGAGTTAGATAATTTAGTAAAGGGGAAGATTGCAGTAGCCACATTTGCTCTGACTGGTTTAAGTATTGTTAATGTTTGGGGAGTAAAGTTAATCGAGAATCAGTTAGAATCAACAATTACCGATCTAGCGATCGCCGTACTGGCTAGTATAGTGGTGGGAGTTACTCAGCTAGGGGCGATCGAAATCGCCAAGACCGAACCCCAAGCAAAACTACAGGGAGGTATTCTGGCAGTCGGCATCCCCATAGTACTAGTAAGTGCCAGTAGCGTTATCTGGGGAATAAATGAAGCAGTAGACATGGCTGCCACAATCTCCATTGCCGAATTATTACTCCTGTCTTATGTTTGGTGGCACTTATCCAATTGGCAAGCCAAGAATATTAAACTAAAAAGCAGTCTCTTGTCAGGCGCGATCGCTCTTGGTCTTGTTATAGGTAT
>CAYXWE010000876.1:0-2119 GCA_964468145.1 uncultured Pleurocapsa sp. | reverse complement strand
AATGATGATGATGACAGTTATCGATCGCCAGATTACTGGTTTCATAATAGATTTTTAGATTAGCAATTTGTAGATCTTTAATTCCTTCCTCTATAGCCGTAGAATTAGACGATAGCCGTACATAAATTTGGTTATCTTCGATCGCAATTGGGCAGTGATGGTTACCCAAAAGGTGACCGAGACGAACTAATTGAGTGGGCAAACAATTAGTTTCAATAGCAGAAAAATCTAAGACTAAAAATTCTTGGGACTGTAAATAAATTAGTACCAGTTTTTTCGATCTGGTCTGGAATATATCTCCCGACTGCAAAGAGCGATCGCGACTTTTGATAATACCAATAGTCAGCCCCGTATCGGTTTGAGCATGAATTCTACCTTTAGGGCGATCGCTAGGAGTTAAATATACTTTTAAACAAGATTCAATAGGGATTGATTTTGCTAACTTTGGATTATCATTTATGTTTCCTAAATATGTTTGAGCTATTTCTGTCATATTTTCCAATATTGGTTAGGTCGAGGTAGCTGTTACCAGCTTACCCTTCATATAGTAATTAGGTACTACTTAAAACCGCAATTCGGAGGGGTGTGCACGTTCGGCATCTCCTACTTTGTCATAGTTTATTGCAGCCCAAGCATTTTGATACGATAGCATCATTGTCGAGCCGTAAAACTTACGAGTTTGCGATCGCCCACGATTGTTTTTTTAGCTATTTATGCAAGAGGTCTATTTATCAAAGGGATAGATATTGATTAGTAGCAAGCTTTTATGTAGATAGCCCAAGGTTAAATCGTCAGATGCGGATTATTGCAGGGCAAATGTTGATGACGCGCAATGCACCAGATTATTTGCTCAACGATGCTCATACTGCCTATGCTCAAACACGGGAGCAAATTCAACAGTGGCATGGAGTAGATCGCCTGCTTTATGCCATTACCCCCCGTTTTGCCATTACCTCTACCCCAGAATAATTAACCCTAGCAGGTAAGTTGAAAGCGGAATTTCCCGATGTCTACGTCCATACTAATCTAGCTGAGAATGTGCAGGAGGTGCAGTTTACTGCCGAACTTTTTCCTGAAAGTAAGGATTACCTCAATGTATACGAACAGTATGGCTTAGTTGGCGATCGCACTATTGTTGCTCGCTGTATACAGTTAGATGATTCGGGAGCAGCGATCGCTTTTTGTCCCACCTCTAATCTCTTTTTAGGCAGTGGATTATTTAAACTCGATCGAGCAAAATCAACATAAACTCCGATTAAAGTTGGTTTGGCTACTGATGTTGGTGCGGGGACTAGCTTATCTGATTCATTATTGTTTTCTCGCGGTTATTTAGTTTTAACTCTACTTTAACTACCATATTTCTTCAACAAAGAACGTAGTTTCCTTCTCATTAGAATTCCTGGCTTATCTGTCATCATGTGCTGTTCGTGTTTGACATCCAAAGGCACGTCATAATCAGTAGTTTCTAGTATTGCTTTGTCTTCTAAAGTCACAGCGCGATCGAATGCCACTACATCCTCTGCTTTAACATCGGCTTCGGTATCGTTACGCAGACAAAACTGGACTATTTGGGAAGAAGAATCGTCGATTGGCGTAGTAGTATTAACGATGATATGTACCAACCCATTAGGATAATTAATTCTTAGCTTGCAAGTAAAGGGTAGATACCAATCAAGATCTAAATTTCTGGTAGTTATCCCCTCGTCCATCTTCAGATTTTTTTGCTGCTGTTTGGGGTTAACTACGCCTAAAACGGCTTTACCAGTAATACCGTATTTAGTCTCCTCAACTTCTACTACGTCAGGAATTGGGTGAGCTTCACTACCAAAAGTAGTAGTGTGAACAAAAGTAGGATGAGCCAGATCGAACTCGTTTTCCATTACTCTCAACCCCGCACAGTTCCAAGTTTCATAAAATTCGGGAATCAAGCGAAAATTAGGATCTTTGGCTTCGGCTATTTCGGGAATTTCATTTAAAGGTTCGCCCAAACACACCCAAACATATCCGTAACGTTCTTGTGTTTGATAAGTTTCTATTTGATAAGTCTTGGGTATCAAAGTATCGTCTTCTAGTTGCGGGACTTTGACACAGACTCCTTGTCCATCATACTGCCAACCAT
>CAYXWE010000875.1:0-2124 GCA_964468145.1 uncultured Pleurocapsa sp. | reverse complement strand
CTATTTGGTTGGTGTTATTTGTTTTGGTATACCTGATTAACAATTGACAATTGGCAAATTTAGCTTTTTTGTAGAGAGATGCTTTAACTAAAGCATCTCTTTTTTTATCAAAAAGCTATAAGCTCGCTTGCTATAGGCTATAAGCTTAAGGGGTTTAATACCAAGCGCGTCTGTACGTTGTCTTCAATCAGTTGGGGTTCGCTGGCCCCTATTGATTGGGCTTAAAGCTTACGGCAATCACGCTTATAGCACAGGAAGAAGCCCCTTTATGATTCAGTTAGAGCAAAAAAAAGCAGTATCGCAGACAATAAACTATCTGTCCTAAGCCAAGCTCCGTATAGATCCAGAGGATTAATGCCAAACTTAACGATACTACTCGTCAAACTTATAAAACTGCAACACTTGCCTAAAAACATAGAACAATTGCGATCGCAGTCCATACCTTACTGCTACTTTCAAATGAGGTTTTATGTATTAACGAGGTTTTTGTAACATTTATTCACATTTATCGGTCTAGACTGAAATTTTGCTGGTTGTAAACAGTTTTCCATCAAAATTTCAGACAATTGTCACGCAAAAGACATATCCTCTGCCTATTATCAATAATGTAAAGCAACGAATCTCTATTATTAATTTCTAATTTCTAATTTCTCACACCATGTTAAGGCGGGCCAAAAACCGCCTCTACTTAGCATCTGTCAATAAACTATTGAGGTAAATATAAATAATGAGCAAGTCTACTACTTGGAAAAAAGCGACAACTTCTTTATCCCTATTGTTACTCGGTGGCGGTATTGCCTTGGGTGGCAGCTATTTGCTTGATAGTCCCCAAAGCTTTGCTAAAGATACTAAACCAGAAAAAACCGTAGCTGAGGCAACCCCAACTGAAGGTGCGGTCAATCTCCCTCAAAACTACGTTAGTGATGTTGTCAATCGAGTAGGTAACTCAGTGGTGCGAATCGATGCTTCCCGCACTGTGACAAGCAACGCTTCTCCGATGATAAACGATCCCTTCTTCCGCCAGTTTTTTGGCTCGCAAATGCCGAATATTCCCCAACAAAGAGTACAAAGAGGCTTTGGATCGGGGTTTGTAGTTAGCTCGGATGGTTTAATCTTAACTAACGCCCACGTAATAGATAATAGCGATCGCGTCAACGTTACCCTGAAAGATGGACGTACCTTTGAAGGACAAGTAATGGGTACAGATTCTTTAACCGATGTGGCGGTAATCAAAATCGAAGCCAGCGACTTACCTGCAGTTAGCTTTGCAGACTCGGAGCAGTTGCAGCCAGGAGAATGGGCGATCGCCATTGGCAATCCATTAGGACTGGATAATACTGTAACCACAGGAATTGTTAGCGCAACGGGTAGATCTAGCTCGCAGATCGGCGTGGCAGATAAACGAGTCAGCTTCATTCAGACCGATGCAGCTATCAATCCTGGTAACTCTGGCGGACCTTTGCTTAATGCCAAGGGTGAAGTAATTGGAATCAACACCGCCATTATTCAAAATGCCCAGGGTATTGGTTTTGCCATCCCTGTAAACACTGCCAGGGATATTGCGGAAGAATTAATTGCTAAAGGCAAGGTAGAGCATCCTTATTTGGGAATTCAAATGGCAGGAATTACTCCTGAATTAAGAAAGCAATTACAGAGTAGAAGAAATATCGACCTTGGTACGGATGAAGGGGTAGTAATCTTAGATGTTGTAACCAATTCTCCTGCAGATCGGGCTGGTTTAAAATCTGGGGATGTCATTTCTCAGGTAGGGGAAAAAGCGATCGCAGGGGCAGATGATATCCAAAAAGCAGTGGCCAAAACAGAAGTAAATAGCGACCTGACTCTTCAAGTACAGCGCAGTGGCAAAACTCAAGATATTTCCGTAAAGGTAGGGATATTGCCCCAACCCCAATAATAAAGTAAATGCGGTAGGTTTAGCTACCGCGTGCCATCAACAAATTGATTCCGCGCTCTATTTTGATTGGCTTATTTTGAACTGATTTGTTGTAAAGTCACAGAAGAGGCGATCGCGATCTTGTCTTCAATTTTCCAAGTTGGTTTGACGTTTTTCTAATCTTAGTTTGAAAAACATTAAGCATTAGACCTATGGGTATAAGTCCTGAG
>CAYXWE010000874.1:0-2135 GCA_964468145.1 uncultured Pleurocapsa sp. | reverse complement strand
CTACATAGTTAGCGATCGCTAAATTAATAGATCTAGTACGTTTTTATTGCTTTTCATTTACGATCGGATTATCTTTTGAAGATGCAACACCTTCATTGAAAATACTAGATACGGCTCTTTCAATTTCTTGCTTTTGTTTTTCGTCATACTGCCAACGCTCCAAAAAGTCTTGGTATTCTCCTGCTCCTGCTAAAATTGTATTATTGAGTTTTTCCAATTCTTTAAAAATAGTGTTTTCGTTCATTTTTGCGATTAAATTTTTAGTCCGTTGGCTAACTCTTTGTGAAGCTCGAACATTATCAAAATCATTATTGCGCTGGTGAGCAAGCACCATAGCAGAAGACATTGCCAGGTTTTTGACTAGTAATTGACTGGTTATTTCGAGCGAACTTTTCAATCCACTTATAATTCCAGGAGATGGGCAATCTGGTAAAGCTAAATCGCTAGTAAGATACCCTACAAAAAATCCTCTAGCACCACTTTTAGTACTGACTATAATTGAAACTTCATCTTGTATTTCCGCTTCGCTTAATTCTTCATTTTCGATTTTATTTATCAGTGCTTGAGTATTTTGAATTGATTGAGGAAAAGATAATAACTTGCCTGCCATAGTTCTAAAATTTATCTGAATGGTTATTAACTAATGTTACGAACTTTTGATAAATAATCTACATTTTGATTGGATATATTAATAATCAATAAATACTATTTGTATTTAATTACGTTCATCTCGTTACTTAACGAAATCCAATTCTCTAAGGTTAAGTCTTCCGCACGACATTGAGGATTAAAATCAAGTTTTTCTAAGATTTGATTGAGGTCTTGAATGTCAATTAAACTTTTTAAATTCTTGCGTAACATTTTACGACGATTAGCAAAACCTAATTTAATTAATGTTTCCAATTGCCGAGGATTATTTGCAGGAGTTGCGATCGCTCTAGGAGATAGTTTAATTACTACCGAATCCACTTTTGGCGGGGGATAAAAAGCTCTGGCTGGTACATCACAAATCAGTTCGCAATCGGCTAAATATTGAATGCGGATCGATAAAGCACCAAAGGCTTTTGTTTTTGGTACGGCAACTAAACGTTCTCCTACTTCTTTTTGTACCAATAACACAATAGACTCGTATTGCTGGGCTGCGGGAGTAGCAATTTTACCTAATAATTTGGCAATAATTGGCCCTGTAATATTATAGGGAATATTCGCCACTACCTTATTGGGCTGCTGAAACTTGGGAAAATTTTGTAAGAAAGAGTCTAAATCTAACTTCAAAAAATCATCTTGAGCTAATAAAAAATTATCTCGATCGCCGTATTTACGCACTAACTTTTTACATAAATCCCGATCTATTTCTACTGCTACTATTGCAGAAACTTCCGATAGCAATTTTGTTGTCAAAACTCCCATTCCTGGCCCAATTTCCAAAACGCGATCGCTATCTTGCAACTCTGCTGCTAAAATAATTCGCTCTAAAACTCTTTCGTCTTTGAGCCAGTGTTGACCAAACTGCTTGCGCGGACGAAAACTATTTCTTTTTTTGCTAGTTTTTTTACTTGTTGTCATTTACAAACTTGTTGGTGCTGCAATATTTAACTTTTCGAGCGATATTTTGGCTAACCAATACCGACATAACATAATCAATCCCAAACGAGCAGTCACCTTTTGGGGATATTGATGTTTTATTGCTCCCAAAAAACGGCACTCACTCAAAAAAATTCCCACTGTTTGACCAAAATTAATCCCTATTTTGTGCCATTTAACTGACTTGTCGGCGAACAAATCGGCGATCGCCATTAAACCCGCAATGGTGTTTAATTCAGATTCGCCTTTTAACCATAAATTATTTTCACCATCTAACCAAGATATAAATTTTGGCTGAGATAATTGCCAACAAAAATGATTCAATTTATCTTCTTGAAAACTAATGAGCTTTTCTCTAACCGCTAAATCTAACAAAGAGCAGCAACGAGCGTGGACGTACTGCAAAAAAAATAAACTTGCGGGCGATCGATCTAATTGAAAAATTGTAGATTGATTAAACTGTTTGATATTTTGAATTTGAGTTGACAAAAGTGAATGTTGCAGCCAAGCAGCTAGGGATAAAGATGGGAAACAAAAATCGATCCAACCCG
>CAYXWE010000873.1:0-2137 GCA_964468145.1 uncultured Pleurocapsa sp. | reverse complement strand
AAGCCTACCAAGCCTAACCCTTAGCGATGGGGTTCGGCTTTTTTTGATGGTAGTCAAATTAACAGCACTAACAATAAGCACAAGCTTGCTTAAAATCACCCTTCATATAACATAGGCCTCGGTTTGCGGGTAGATCTTGGGTTGCGTATCGCAATCAGTGAAAACAAAGTCGCCAAGACTAGCCCTTTAACGATTTGACGGATTCTTTCCGATTCACCTCGGTGCAGAAGAGTACCCGCAAACCATTAATTCTCTCCTAGAGCCTAAGAAAATGAATTCTATCAAGTCACTAAAAAGTTGCGTTACAAGAAAAGACTTGGCGAGGCTTCTTAGCTGCGCGCCATCTCACTTAACTTATGTTCTATATAAAGTACCTGCTGCCACAAAATACAAACAGTTTTCTGTGAGTAAGAAGAGTGGAGGGAGCAGGCAAATTAATGCGCCTACGAAAGAGCTAAAGAATATACAACGTCGTTTAGCAAACTTACTTCAAGACTGTATTGAAAACATAAGCGAAGAGAATGATTATGAAAATAGTGCCGCTCATGGCTTTGTTCGCAAGCGCTCTATCATTTCTAATGCAGAAATGCACAAACGGCAAAAAAACGTAGCGAACTTAGACCTAGAAAACTTTTTTGATTCCTTCAACTTTGGTCGAGTTAGAGGGTTCTTTATAAAAAACAGACACTTTGCTTTGTCTGAAGAGGTTGCTACTACGATTGCACAAATTGCATGTCATAATGGTATTTTGCCGCAAGGCAGCCCTTGCTCACCTGTTATTACTAATCTTATCGCGCACACCCTCGACGTTAGACTAGTAAATCTTGCAAGTAAGCATTCTTGTGTCTACACGCGTTACGCAGACGATCTTACATTCTCAACAAGAAAAGCAACTTTTCCTCCTCAGATACTTAGAGAAGAAGACGGAAAAATAATTCCAAGCAAGACTCTCCGCAATGAAATTAGGCGTGCAGGCTTTTCAATTAATCATAAAAAAACAAGAATACAGTATAAAGACTCTAGGCAGGATGTTACTGGTTTGGTTGTCAACCAAAAGGTAAATGTAAGCAGCGATTATTCGCGACTTACTAAGGCCATGTGTCATAGCTTATACACTAGAGGTTTCTATACCAAAGAGGAAAATGGCCAATTGGTTCATGGAACGATAAAGGAGCTAAATGGACGACTTAACTTTATTGATTCAATAGACAAATACAACCGAATAAATTATCCGGAAAAGCTGAGTGTCCATTACAACCATAAAACGCACGGATACCGAACAAGAATACTGCATAATGGCAGAGAAAAGACATTTAGTAAGTTTTTGTTCTATAGGCACTTTTTTGCAAACACTAAAGTCTGTGTCTTATGTGAAGGGAAGACTGACAATATTTATTTGAAATGCGCACTTGATTCAATAGGGAATCAATTCCCTAAACTTTATACGCCTGCGGGAAATGGCAAAGAAGCAGAAACACACATAGAGCTATTCAAATACTCTAAGAGAACGAGATTCTTGATGGAGTTATATGGCGGCAGCTCGTATTTGGGCGGCTTTATACAGAGCTACAAAGAAAGACTGAAGAGTTACAAAAAACTCCCTCTAACTAGACCGGTAATCATTTTATTAGATAACGATGAAGGGTTGAGCAAGCACATTAAAACGGAAATGAAAAATGCGCACGCTACCATTTACATAAATGGCAAAATCGTTACAAACTTCGATAGGAATATAAAGAAGGCAGATTTTGTCCACATTACCGACAATCTGTACGCAATATTAACGCCATTAAAAGCAGATGGTTCAGATTCTATGATAGAGGACTTCTTTGAACTTGCCGTTTTGAATAGACAGGTGAACGGAAGAACCTTTGACCCTAAAGAAGAAAAGAAACCACCGGAAAAATTCTACAACAAGAATACATTTGCAACCCAAGTTGTTGAAGCAGACAAAAAAAACATCAACTTCAATGGATTTAAGTCCATTTTCGAACGAATTTCTTTAGCAATTAATCATTTTGAATCCAGAACCTAGTAGCTTGCTACTTTAATTTGCTAGGTATCCATTCGGCGGCTTTCATTCGACGGCCGCCACGAAACGGCAAGAGATTTTCCTTGGCAGGATAAACCTTGGGAT
>CAYXWE010000872.1:0-2150 GCA_964468145.1 uncultured Pleurocapsa sp. | reverse complement strand
ACCCCCTAGTTCTCAAGCTTTTATCCGCAACTATCCAAGAACTCTTAGATGGAATTGTAGTTCAATTTTTTGAAACAAATACAGAATTAGATCCGATTGTTGAAACTTTGTTTCAGGAACTTTTAAGAAAAGAGATCGAAAGTTTATCAATCCTAGAAAAGAAAATCATCTGTACTTTAGCGATCGAACGCCAAGGGATGAGCTTAAAACAATTACAAAATTTTTTTAAACAACAGGTTAAATTATCCACACTACTTCCTTCTTTGAGATATCTAAAACAACGCTCTTTAATCGAAGTTTTTTCCATAGCCAATGAAATGATTTTTACACTCCCATCCAAGGTAGCGACATATCTACTCGCACAAGAACGGGATTTATTTAAGAAGCTAAAAATAAACGACGAATCTTCATTATTTTGAGCCTAATCTATTCCCATTTCAACTAGTTTTTAATAATCGAATAAACTCTAAAGGTAAACCATCAGTATCGGCAATAAATGCCACTTCATATACAGAATCTCCAATCATCTGTTGTTGAGGCTCTAAAAGAATTTTTAGGGGCGTATTTAGCTTAGAATCTTCTTTTGCTATGGCTCGAACAATTTTCTGCTGTAAGTTATCCAACCAGCTAGGCAAATCGGGAGCAACCTCACTCAGATCGAAAGACAAATGGTAGTAACCTACATAATGCTCGTCACCAAAAGCATCGGCTGCGGGTTTTGGTTCGGGAATTTGAATTAGTTCGATTCGCCCTCCCAGCCCAGTCATCCAGCATCCTAAAGTATATCCCGTAGTAAAACGCTCTCGAACAGTAAAATCCAACTGCTCGTAAAAAGCGATCGCCTGGTGAATATCTGCAGTACGAATAGAAGCATGGTGCATTATTTTAATTATCGGTTATCGGTTACTAGTTTTAGACAAATTTAATTATTCGAAGAGAAATCGGTAAGGATAGTGGCGGGGTACTCCTGGCTCTTTTTCTAGAGTGAAATTAATAATTTCCCAGTAAGATTCGGCATTTTCTTCGGGACTAAAACTAATGGGCAACCCATACAGTTTAGGGGATTTAAACTCACCACTCTCTCGCCAAGGATGGGTACGCCCCAAATAAGAGCTAACCAAATCTCGATAGCGACTGGCAATAATTACTTTGGTGGCGCGATAACCTTCAGTATATAGTGCATCTAGGGCTTCGTGAATTTCAAATCTAATGCCATCGGGATGGGTATGCTGACGATACCATTGTTTTTCCCAACGTCGCCATCTTCTACCAGAGGGCAAATGAATTAGTTCCTTAATTTTAGGATCGGCTTCAAAAGCACCATGACGGTTACATAGATAGGTGTCTGTTAAAGTAAGAGCAGGAATAGACTGTCGGCAATGGGGGCAGATAATTTCGGGACCAAAAACAGGGTATTGTAAAGCTAAATTCATATATCGACTATATAATTCTTTTACCTTATAACACGGCTTACTATGGTAAGAACGATTGTGCTTAACATCCTCAAACAGTCGAGGGATTTTTTATTATGATGCAGTTCCCAAATTATTCCCTGTCCGCGCCCGACTTTTCCTTGGCAGCTTTTGTAGCCGATAGCGCCACAGTAATGGGCAATGTATCTTTGGGGAAAGGTTCTAGCGTCTGGTATACCGCAGTGGTTAGAGGAGATGTAGAAGAAATAATTATTGGCGAATGTACGAACGTTCAGGATGGAGCAGTTTTACACGGCGATCCTGGCAAACCAACAATTCTAGAAGATTATGTTACGGTAGGTCATCGGGCAGTAATTCATTCTGCTCGTATAGAAACAGGCTGTCTCATCGGCATCGGCGCGATCGTTCTAGATGGGGTAACAATAGGCACAGGAAGCATCGTCGGGGCGGGTAGTGTAGTGACAAAAGATGTTCTTCCGCGATCGCTTGTAGTGGGAATACCAGCCCGCAAAATTAAAGATATTAGCGACGAGCAAGCAGCAGAATTAATCGAACACGCTCGCAGTTATGAGCAATTGGCCAAGGCTCATGGGGAGAAGAGTTGTTAGCATTTAGCATTTAACATTTTTCGCGAGTTCGCGAGTTCGATTGTTGGTCATTAAACCTATGGGCATAAGTCCTAATGCGATCGCAAGTTTTAGACAAATGACAAAGAAC
>CAYXWE010000871.1:0-2151 GCA_964468145.1 uncultured Pleurocapsa sp. | reverse complement strand
TGATGTCTCAGTTGAATACCGAATCAGACGGAGTACAGAAACAAGCAGAACGACAAATGAGAAATATGCTCCAAGACTTAGGAGTACCCCGTCAAGCAGAAATGGATGAGTTGAGGGGAAGAATAGACCGTTTGGAACGTCAGATTAGAGATCTAGAAAATAAAAACTGGCGTTGATCGTGCTGGTATTTATAACTTTCCTGTGAGAAAATAACGGACATTATTATTGCCCTTGGGCTAGTATTGGGATTGGGAATACGACCCTGTACGTATTTACTACTTTGCTTTAGCGCAAAATTTTTTGTTATTTTTGTCAATCTTTAAAAATCTGTTTCCCTAGATTTGAAACCTGAAAACCTTTTTAGAAGAATAAATCTAATCTGTGATTACACTAACTTTATTACATCCTCTTCAATCAGTAGCAGTTCAAAGCTGGACTTTTCGCGATGAACCCAGTATTAAAATTGGTCGTGCCACAGATAATGAGGTTGTCCTCTACAGTGCGGTGGTATCGCGCCATCATGTCGAAATTAAAAAATCAGGTGAAGAAGCATGGGAAGTTGTAAATATTGGCTCTAATGGTACTTATATCGACGGCAAGCGTGTCGAACAAGCTAAGGCAATTGACGGTATGATTTTTCGTTTGGCTACCTCTGGGCCGAAAATTTTAATTAAAATTGAGTCAGAATCCCAACACCAGGTTTCTCAATCTGGTAGGGAACAAGTAAAAAGCAAAAGACAACCCAAAAGATCGAAAGATACTTTGATTAGTTAGATTAATCCCGTCTGGGTAATTATTTGCTCTATTTGATTTAATTCTAAAGATTTAACTGCGATCGAGTCTGCCGATAGCCACAGCAAGTATTCTACATTACCTGCAGGCCCTTTGATGGGGGAAGCAGTTAAACCTCGATAGTTCCACCCCAAAGACTTGGCTCTTTGCCAGACTTGCCAAATTGCCGAAGCTCTATCTTGGGGATTTCTGACTACGCCGTTTTTGCCTACTCGCTCCTTACCCACTTCAAATTGAGGCTTCACTAATAACACGACTTCTTTGGGCATGGCTAACAAATTCCAAAAGGCTTCGAGTACTTTAGTCAGAGAAATAAACGATAAGTCCATCACTCCCAAATCTGCCATTGGCTCGTCGCCGTATAATTCTTGAGGAGCAAGGTGTCTGATATTGGTTCTTTCTTGAAGAATAACGCGATCGCAAGTACGAATGCTCCAGGCAACCTGTCCGTATCCTACATCTACGCCATAAACTAATTTTGCCCCAGACTGCAACAAGCAATCAGTAAACCCCCCTGTAGAGATACCACCATCTAAACAAATTCTATCTTTAACTTCAATTTCAAAGGTATTCAAAGCCTGAATCAGTTTCTTTCCTCCGCGAGATACATAGGGAGGTTTCTCTTTGACTTCAATTTGGGCATCGGTTTTTATTTCTGTACCTGGTTTATCAATAATTTCTTGGTTAACTTTGACTTTTCCTGCTCTAATTAAACGTTGTGCCAATGCTCTAGAATCACAAAGTTGAAGATCTACTAAGAGTTTGTCTAGTCGCTGTTTTGCCAAGATTTATCTGATCCCCATAATTTATGTTTAGTTTACCTTACCAATAGTAAATTGAATGCGCGATCGCCTGTTACTCAAAATTCCCTTAATAGATCGTTATATACTCAATCAATTGAGTTTGTTTTTTCTATTTAGCCTCGGCTTATTTTCCGCTCTCGGCGTAACGGTTGGCACTGTTTCGGATTTGGCTTACAAAATTACTGAATATCAATTGCCTATTCCCGTAGCGATACTTATTTTTGGGTACAAAATTCCTGAATATGCTAGCTATGCTTTACCAATCTCGATGTTACTCTCTTGTTTAATTATATATGGTCGTTTGAGTAGCGATTGCGAATTGGTTGCCTTGTTGAGTTTTGGGATTAGTTTTAAACGCATTATCGCCCCCGCATTGGTTTTTAGTTTGTCGATCGCAGGAGTAACTTTTTTATTTAACGAGCTGATTGTACCCGCTGCCAACTACCAAGCTAATTTATTGCAAACCCCTTTTATCTCAGAAACGGAATTAAATTTAACAAAAAGAGATATTTTCTATGCTGAATACACATCTAGTTTGGATAACAGTTCTCAAAAG
>CAYXWE010000870.1:0-2159 GCA_964468145.1 uncultured Pleurocapsa sp. | reverse complement strand
GATTGGGATCTAAATCGATCGCCTGTTGAAAATTTGCTAAGGCTAGATCGTATTTCTCTTGTTGCAGATACATAAAACCTTGATGATTATAGGCAGAAGCAAATTGAGGATTGAGAGCGATCGCTCGATCGAGATCGTTAAAAGCTTTGTCCCACTGTTGTAAACCTAAATAACTCGTCCCTCGATGATAATATGCCTTGGCTAATTCATTGTTATAAGAAGCATCAAGATCTAATTCAGAAGCGATCGCAATGGCGCGATCTAGATCGGCTAAAGCTTTGTCCCACTGTTCTCGATTGACATACATCGTTCCTCGGTTGAGATAAGCAAAACCAGATTCGGGAACGTTAAAAGAGATCGCTGTTGCATAGTCTGCTTCTGCTTTATCCCATTGTTGTAACCGAGCATAAATTTCGCCACGATTGATGTAAGCTTGGATAAATTCAGGATCGATCTTAATTGCTGGAGAGTAATTAAGATCGCCAATTCTGAATTTCCTTGTTGATTATATTGATAACCTCGATTGTTGTAAGCCAAAGCGAATTCGGGATTGATTTCAATGGCTCTAGTGTAATCGGCGATTGCACTTTCGGCTTTTCCTTAATTGTCGTATAAATAACCCCTGTTTACATAAGCAGAGAAGTATTCAGGATTGGCTGCAATTGCTTGAGTATAGTCGGCTTCAGCCTTGTCCCATTCTTGTGTTTAAAGTTAATCAAACCGCGAATGTTATGTAAATCTGCACAAGGGCTTAAAGCGATCGCTTTAGTATAAGCTGTTTCTGCTGCTCGATATTGTTCTAAACTCGCTAGTATCTGCCCTTTGATGGCGTAATAGTTAGCATTTTGTTTTTCTATGGCGATCGCTTTTTCAATTGCGTTTAAAGCCTCTTCATATCGTTCGAGATCCATTAACAACCAGGCTTTATTATGAAAAGCAGTAGCAAAATTAGGATTAGCATCTATAGATAGGTTGATGTTTTCTAGTGCTATTAATTCTTCTCCCAATTCCCAATGAATTAAACCTTTTCCCAATAAAGCTAAATAAAGACTTTCTGGTTCTGGTTGTTGTTTGAGGATCGAAATAGCCCGTAACCCCCTGCAGTTGCGATCGCGCTTGAAGAATACGGTCAATTTAGACACAATTCATCTCAAATATTTTTAGCAGCAAACCCACCTGAGAGGCAATCGGGTTGTTATAACAACAGTTGCCTTACCTTATAATTGAGCTAATAACATATATTAGAGTAGCCATGAAAAAAATAGTGCTGCTGTGTCTGTTCGTTTTAGGATTGGGGTTTGCCCTAATTAGTTTCAAAGGACTGGCGCAACAAGGAGAATTTAACTCCATTATTTTAGATTTTAAGGAAGAAATTCCGATCGCAACTATTAGCGAAGAGATTGAAGGACTTTCCCGTAAATATAATCAAAAAGTCAATTTAAATAGCGTATTTTCTGTGGACGATCGCATCTATATTGTCCATGGAGACAAAAAAATACTCAAAGAATTAAAGCGATCGCCTTTGAGCAAAAATACAGAATATATCGAAGCTAACTATCTGTATCATGCCTTAGAAGTTCCTAACGATCCTGAATATAGCAAGCAGTGGAACTTCCGCAATATCAATATTGAAAAAGCCTGGGACGAGACTAAAGGCGAAGGTATTACGGTAGCGGTAATCGATACGGGAGTTAGTAAAGTACCCGATCTCAAACTAACCAAATTCGCCAAGGGCTATGACTTTGTCAACGATAAAGATGATGCCAGCGACGACCACGGACACGGTACTCATGTAGCGGGAACAATTGCCCAATCTACCAATAACGGTTATGGCGTGGCGGGTATTGCCTACAAAGCAAATATCATGCCCCTCAAAGTGCTAGCTGCTAGGGGTGGCGGTACAATTGCCGATATTGCCGAATCGATTAAATTTGCTGCCGATAATGGGGCAGATGTGATTAATATGAGCCTCGGTGGCGGTGGTGCGAGCAACCTGATGGAAGAAGCAATTAAGTATGCCCACAATAAAGGAGTAACTATTATTGCTGCTGCGGGTAACGAAAATCGCAACTCCTCTTCCTATCCCGCCCGTTATCCCGATGTCATTAGCGTCTCGGCGATCGATTCTGCGGGTAATAAAGCCCCCTACTCCAACTTTG
>CAYXWE010000869.1:0-2168 GCA_964468145.1 uncultured Pleurocapsa sp. | reverse complement strand
TTAGCACAACACAGCCAGCACACTATCTTTTTTCAAAGTTTTGTCAGTCAACCAGTTTCTTGTCTCTACTGAGAAATAAATCCCGTTAATAACAAAGGTAATAAAATTAAGGCGGAGACAATCAGAAGTAACGTTCCCGCATCAACATCGATTGTATAGTTATTATTGTCCTGTGGTTTTTTCATGATTTTTTAAATATGACTGCCTGAATTAAACTTATTTTAGTTTATTGAAGATATTTAAAAAGTAGATTGAGTAACTTAGTGCGCTCGAACGGTTTGTTAATACTTTCGGTAGCTCCCGATCGCTTAAACTTAAATGTGTCTATTGGTTCGTAAACCTCATGGACTAGAATTATGGGAGTTGCTTTGAAGTCTTGATGGTTTCTCAGTAAAGTAGATAGTTCGTAGCCACTCAGATGGGGCATATTAGTTTTTAGAATAATTAAGTTTGGCTCAAACCCAATTAATTC
This sequence comes from uncultured Pleurocapsa sp., assembly GCA_964468145.1. Classification (GTDB taxonomy): domain Bacteria; phylum Cyanobacteriota; class Cyanobacteriia; order Cyanobacteriales; family Xenococcaceae; genus Waterburya. Next base: position 1,696 of record CAYXWE010000869.1, on the reverse strand, counting down.
GGAAAAAGCATTGAGAGGATCGTCGACGAGCAAGGTAGAGAACAAATTGCGATCGAGATACTGAGTATAGTCATTATGAGCAGAAGTATCCTCATCTACGCAAGCGATTTTCCAAGTCTGTTCCAATGCAACAACAGTTTGTTCGCTGTTAGAATTAACCAGAAATCCACTATTTTCTCCTCGCCACTTCGATTCCATCTTCGACTCAGATTTATCTTTTTGAGGTAGAGAAGGTAGTAAATCGAAAGGAGATTTAGGATCTCTGACCACAATGGTATTGTCTAACATCGAAGGATAAAGAATTTTAGCAACAGCCAATTCGTCTAGATCCAAGATTGCGCTGATTTGACGGAAATTTAAGCCCTTCAAAAGTTGGCAAATAGTCTTGTTTTGTTCTGTACTCAAATTGGCGATCGCCTGAACCTTTTCTGTAACTAGATAAGGACGCTGATAGGAAGACCCAATCTTATCCGAAAAAGCTTGCCAAGCATCTATTCTCTTCTGACATTGGGTAACATAAGATTTAAGATCGAATTGATATAGTTCGGGAATTTTATCGATTCTGGCGATAAATTTATACTGACAGGAATCTGAGATGCACAATAAAGATTCAAATACTTCTCTGGTAACTCTTCTAATGGCAGTTATCCCCTGCTGGGATTTCAAATAACCCTGCTGCGTCAGCCAAATAATACCCTGATAATCTGATGGAAACTGACTGTAAGACTCTATGCCTTTACTAAACTGAGAGCGGGGTTGTTTAATAATTTCATTATCTAGCTGGGGGTTGGAATTACCCAAACGGCGCAAATGCCTTTCCAACCTTTCAAAAGGAGCTAAAGAATTAGTCGCGTAAACTAATTTACCTTCATTAAAATGTAAAAAAAAAGTCGTAGAGTTAAAAATAATTTGTAAACAACTATTTTCCTGAGAATTAAATAGATTGCTCAATACATTAATCGGAGCATCAGTAGAAAACGTTGATAGATCTTTCTCAATACTAGAAGGGGGGAGATAATTCATGCAATCTCAGGGATACTCGCTTCGGCAATCGTTATCTATAAAGTACCCACTTTACTAAGACTAATTAACATTTCTTGTGTTGAATTTTAAATTGAATTTAGCCAAAAAATGAAATATTTTTGTAATTGCTGACCCTTATGGCTTGTTGCAGATTCAAGATTGCCAGTAGAACATTTTCTGACCAAAAAGTAGTATTCATGATCCAATGAATCAAATACTTGCGCTTATTCGCTAAAATAGTCTATAGATAATAACTCTTGTAAATTTCGTGGCATTATTTTAAATCTCAGACATTACTGTCTTCAATTTAAATAAAATTATCATAATATACAGCTAGTGCAAGCAGCTGCTTAGATTAACCGAACAATAAAATGACAACTGAAAACACCCATCTACGTTCTGAATTTATCAACACTCAGGTAATTGCTCGCAATAGTGGCAAAAGACTAGGAGTGGTGAAAGATGTTTTGGTAGATATAGATCGCAGAGAAATAGTAGCTTTGGGTCTGCGAGATAATTTACTTTCAGTTTCGGGTATCCCGAAATATATGTATCTCGATAGCATTCGTCAAACTGGAGATGTAATTTTAGTCGATGATGAAAATGTAATTGAAGATATTGATATCGAAGCCTATAGCAAGCTAGTCAACTGCGAAGTCATTACCGAAGCAGG
>CAYXWE010000868.1:0-2170 GCA_964468145.1 uncultured Pleurocapsa sp. | reverse complement strand
CGCCAAAAGCAATCCAAGTAGACCAAATCACAATGGGATTAATCGTTGGTGCTGCCAAGAGAAAGGAAATTGCTACAGAAGGGGGAACTCTAGACAATAGTAACCTTCTGGCGACGGGAACATTGCCACATTCGCATACAGGAAACAAAAAACCAATACAGCTACCCGCTAGCGAACCCAGTACGGGATTTTTGGGCAATTTGGCAATTAACTGCTTTTCGCTAATCAAGAATAATAAACTACTAGAAAGGACAACACCCAATAAGAGGAAAGGCATTGCTTCTACCAATAAACTTAAAAACAGCGTGAAAGCATCGTGCAGTTGATTCATAAATAGCAGTTCTGTTCATCGATTTGCATGGGAATTACTTAATCTTGTTTGCCAGAACCCAAGCGATCTATCGGGAACATTATATCCAAAATTACATCAAAGTCGTGAAGCTATGAAGAGCAAAATCGCACTATGTATCTGCTTTGAAATATCTCTTGCGATCGCTTTTTAACTTTCTTACAAGTCTTGTGCGATCGCATTATATAACTGCTTTTCAAACTTTTAACGGTTAAGCTCAAATGCTAAGTGAAGAAGTGTGTTCGCTACACAAACTCCGATTGAATCTAGTTAGACTGCAGCATCTTATTAGCCGTGACGCAACATCACCTCTTCTTCCTCCATCAGCAAAAACCTTTTAAAGCCTAATCGCCTGTATAGCCTGACTGCTAGGTTTCCTTTGGCAACACTCAGGCAAACGTTCTTGTGCTTAATACTCTCAAGTAATTCTTTCAGCAGTGAAGTTCCTATGCCAATTCCTCTATAATCCGATTTTACGGACACAGCAAGACTAAGCGTCTCAGAATCAATGAATCCATACCCAGGACTGTCAGTTGTCAATCGGCTAACTATTTATTATACGTGAACTTTCTGGATATTATTCTGTGGAAACCCGTCCTAAAAAAACCCTCGGACAAGTTTGCAATACTCTTTCGTACTTGTACCTTCTCCCTAGCTCATACATAACTTTTAACTTTCTAATTAATATAACCATTGAGTAGTATATAAACAAAATCTTCAACCCTGACGACACCATAAAGCCACTATCAAAAACCCAAATAGCTGAACCAAAACAATAGTTGGACCACTAGGCAGATCGATCGCGCCAGAAATAATCATACCCATTACTCCACTAGTCGCACCTATCCCGGCAGCAGTGGCCAAAAACGGAACAAACTGCTGGCAAATTAATCTGGCAGAAGCAGCAGGAATTACTAGAAAACCGTTAACTAATAAGATGCCAACTGCTCGAATAGTTAGGGCAATAGTTATCGATAAAAGAACAATAAAAAAATAGCGATGGCTGCGAACGGGTACGCCTTTGACTATGGCTAAATCGCTGTTAAGAGTGAGTAATATTTGCTCTGGCAAACTGATAATTATCCAGGCTAAAGTTATAGCTAAGAGTAATGACAATAAAATTAAATCCGTATTGCTAATCGCTAGAATATCTCCAAATAAAATCGATAATAAATTACCTCGATATCCTTTTAAATAACTAAAGCCAATCGTTCCTAAAGCGATCGAACCCGATAGGGAAATACATAAAACCGTGTCGCTACCCAAGTCAGTTCTGTCAATTAAATAAATAACTCCCAAACCAAAAGCAACGGTAAAACCAATTAACGTCCAAGTAGCAGGAAGTTCTAACAACGCAGCTAGTACCACTCCTAGCATCGCAGAATGTCCTACGGTATCGCCAAATAACGAGAGACGACGTAGGATTAAAAAACTGCCCAAAATTCCCCCCAATATTCCCAACAGTACGCCACCTAATACCGCCCGTTGCATAAAGGGCAAACTAAAAAGACTCAGTGCGTCGGCTGGGTTCATGATGATGACAAGTAGGACTAACTAAAGAACCATATATTTGTAAGAGATTTTCTGGAGTCAGGGTAGTTGAGGGCGAACCTCGATTGATTAAACGACGGTTTAAACAGATTACCGAGTCACAATACCTGTTAACTAGATCTAAATCGTGAGAAACCTCCAAGATTGTCCAGTGGTGTTCTTGTTTGAGATTATAAAGCAAGGCAGCAAATTCCATTTCTCCTGTAGCATCCACCCCTGCTAAGGCTTCATCGAGGACTAAAAGACGACGGGGAACGACCAAACAATAAG
>CAYXWE010000867.1:0-2172 GCA_964468145.1 uncultured Pleurocapsa sp. | reverse complement strand
GGCTAAAGCCATGACTACGAACATTATCTATTTTGTGTTTAATAAAGTGGAGCTAGTTAGCGTTCGGGGATCGTTCATGAACATTTATTTTTAATAAACCACGGATGACAGGTCGGACACGGAGGAAGAAAGAAGAGAGAATTGGGGAGCAAATCAATTAGGATTGTTATTATTAAACTCAAAAATAATAAAAATTTAGGTCATTTTGTGATTCATTAGTAATTATTTAACTAGCGATCGCCTTTACTATTTGTTGATGAATTTTTTCGACATCTTGCGTACCGTCAATCGTAATCGATCGTCCATCATAATCCGCAAATATTTGCTGGTATTGTTCTCTAACTTTAGTCAGTTTTTTTTCGGTTTCATAGACTTCAGTTAGAGAACGCTCCGACAGTCTGGCTAAGGATATTTCTACAGGAAGATCGATATAAATTGTCAGATCGGGATTGGGAAAGCGATCGTTTAACTTTTTAATAAAAGCGAATTTTTCGGGAGTTTCGCAATTATAAGCTAAAGAAGAAAAGTAGTATCTAGTACTAATTACATGATAGTTATCTTGAATTAGTTTAAATACTCCATCAATATCGTTATATAGATGATCGTGGCGATCGGCAGCAAACAAATAAGCCATTTGTTCGTCAAATAAATGGCGATCGCGACTAAAAGTAATACGTTGTTTTAGGGCTTGACGAATCATATTCCCAATGATTCCATTAGAGGGCTCGGAGCTAATTACTGCTTGGCTCGATTGCTCGTAAAAGTATTGCTGTAATAATTGAGCTTGAGTAGTTTTGCCACAGCTATCAATACCTTCAAAGACAATAAAAAGTTTTTGATTCATTTTGTTTTATTTCTTGCCGAATTAGTTATAGTAATCGGGGATAATTTGTGATACCATCTCTCTATGACAATGCACTAAATAAAATTTAGATCCTTTGCGTCTTTGCGACTCTGCGCGAGATCTAAATTCAAAACATTAAGTGCAACTTCAAGGAGAAATGGTATGAATAACTCTCTCTTCTTTCTTCCTCTGTGTCTTCCGTTCGGTGCGCGTTCCCTTGCGCCTTGAGGCGACGCGGGGTCGCACCGCTCCGTGGTTTATTAAAAATAAATTTTCATGAACTATTCCCGAACGCCATATTAGTTTTTGCGCCGATAAAACCAAGCTTTTAATCTTTTTAAAAGCCGAGGATTTATCTGGATTTTTTGTTCGTAAAAATTATGACTTGCTTGGGCGAGTATTTCTGCCATACTGGGATAAATTGTTGGTATAGATAAAGAAGTCATCCCCCGCATCGGATTGCGATCGAGCTTTATTTTATGTTGCATCATTAAGGTGGGGATACCAATTAATTCTAGAGCGCGATCGCCAACAATGCTACAGCCAATTAATTCTCCATTTAGTTTAACTAAAAATTTACAAAAACCAGTAGTGCGATCTAAAATTTGTGCTTGTTCTATCGTATTAAAATACTGTTTAATAACTAAAAAATCTGTCAAATGCAGCCGTTTAGCCTGAGTCTCATTCAAGCCGACTCTCGCTAAATTTGGTTGAGTATAAATAGCCCAAGGAACTGTATGATAATTCGTTTGATAGCGATTTAAAAATAGAGTATTTTTTAAAATCAAATTAATTTCATATCGGGTAATATTAGCTAGATCGTAACCGCCAATTAAATCCCCGCAGGCATAGATTCTAGAATTAGTAGTCTGTAGTTTTTGATTGACTAAAACTTTTTCACTATCGTATTTAACTTTCACTCCAGCCAAATTTAATCCTGCAATATTTGGCTGACGATAACTAGTAACAATAATCTCATCTGCAGATAAGGCGCGATCGCCAGCTTGCACCCACTTTTGACCGTCAATTACTTTTATTTGACTGACTTTAGTATTAGTATATAGTTTAATTCCTTCCGCTTCTAATTGTGCCTGGATTGAGCGACTAATATCTAAATCTTCCTGGGGTAAAATTCGCGCTCGCTCGCAAATCAAAGTAACTTGCTTGTTCGATCTTACTAATGCTTGAGCTAATTCTAAGGCAGTGGGATTGCTACCAACAACGAGTAATTCTTGAGGCAATTTTACTAACTTTTTGCCTTCAATATCCTGAGGAGTAAGATAATTTTTCTCCGACCAATCTCCTTCAAATAATGCTTGAGAAACAGT
>CAYXWE010000866.1:0-2175 GCA_964468145.1 uncultured Pleurocapsa sp. | reverse complement strand
GCGTTTGGAGTTCTGGTGAGACTGGCGAATCAGAACTTAGTTTTCTGCTATATTCTTCAAATACCCCCTCAGCTTGTTTGCCAAAAATAGTATAATCTACATCAGTTGGATCGTTATTTTGGAGTTGCGTGGCATACCAAATCCAAAATAACGATCCTTGAAAAAACTCGACATTCTCTCCTGTTTCTCCACCAAACACTTTAAAGAATGCTTCGTATAATCTAGCTTGTTCGACCTCATCAGGCCGTCCGCCAATTCTAAAATCAAAAGGTCTTTCAGCAGTATCATTTAGACTACGATAACCAATCTCTGTGGCTACAATAGGTTTGCCATATTTTGTCGAGGCTGCTCTTAAGTAATCAACTATCGAGCGATCGCCTGTAACATTTCTTACTGCTGCTATTTCTGGTGTAGAAGTCCAAGCTTCAATTAATTCTTCAACACTTGCGTTCTCATTTGCTGTAAGAGGAAAATAAGGATCTACTCCCAGCAGATCCAGACTTCTGGCAAAAGAAATGTTATCTACATTGTCCCAGTTAGCAGCATAAGTTAATTTGCCACTATAAACTTGTCTGACTTGTTGGATTATATCTTCCCAAGCAGCCTTGTCAGTTTCTCCCGTCAGTTGCGTTAGTTCTGTTCCGATTGTTAAGACTTCAACATTATATCTTTGAGCTAGTTTGGCATAATCTACAATCAGGTTTTTGTAATCATCAAAAAAAGCACTTCGGTTTACAGGATCGAGGAATCCTCTATATTCACCGCTTTGAAGATCGATATGAGGTTTTAGCCATACGTCTAACCCCTGACTTTGGGCATCTGTAATTGCTTTTTCGACGTTTTCTAAAGGTTCTGTCCTCGCTTCAGCAAAAATGTTGCTGCTTCGAGTATTTTGAAGATAATTAGTTGTGACAATTGTTGCCGTATCTGCGCCTGCGTCTTTGAGCTGCCTTAGTGCTTCACTTGATTGAGAATCAGTAAATTTGCCATTGAAATAAGAGGCAAAATTAAATCCAAAATATTTCCAATTCATGAAATAATCACCCAAATTGCTAACTTTTATAACAATGGTTTTAAAAGTTATATCGATAAAATTATAAGGTTGACCAAACTATTTTTTGAACAATTTAACACTGGAATTTAAGCTAGCTTAATCGCTCACTTTAGTTGAATAGCTTTGTTCCTTTGTAAATAGATTTTTATAGTTTTTGGCTCTTATAAAATATCAATATTTTGTCCTAACCATTGCTTAAAATCCAATGGAAAAACAAGGGGAAACATCTTATAAAATATAACTGTTATTGGTTCTGACGCAACCCACTTCAATCCAATAGACCAGTTTTTATACTACCATTTACCCCTCGCTATTTTTATATATTTTTTTTGGTTTTTAATTAGTATTATTTAAATTTGTATTCTGTTGTCTTAAAAGCAATTCAGCCAGCCATAAATTGTAAGTTTTATCAATAAAAACCGTATCAATTAAATTGATAAAAATTCAGGTAAATTTATGTACTATCGTAATATGCTCATATGCTGTAGAAACCAAAGGATATTTTGAAAAAGTAACTAGTTATTAGTAACTAGTTACTAGTAGTAAGCTGAAGGTTAGCTCATTTCAACCCAACTATTCCCACTCAATAGTTCCTGGGGGTTTGGAAGTAATATCGTAAACTACGCGATTAACTCCTTTAACTTCATTGACAATGCGATTAGAGATAGTTTCTAGTAAGTCGTAGGGTACTCTCGCCCAATCAGCAGTCATGCCATCTTCACTAGTAATAAAACGTAGCACAATGGGATGGGCATAGGTGCGTTTGTCTCCCATCACTCCCACGCTACGAATAGGCAACAACACGGCAAAAGCTTGCCAGTAGTCGTGATATATTCCCTGCTTGCTAATTTCATCTCGTACGATATAGTCTGCATCCCGCAGAATATTTAATCTTGCTGCGGTCACTTCTCCTACGATCCTAATCGCCAAACCAGGGCCAGGAAAAGGATGACGGCGTACGATTTCTTCGGGCAAACCGATCGCGCGAGCGACATTGCGCACCTCGTCTTTGAATAGTTTTCTTAAAGGTTCGACTAGTTTAAACCGCAGATCTTTGGGTAAGCCTCCAACATTGTGATGGCTTTTGATTTTTACCGCTACTCTTTCCCCTGTTTTGGGAT
>CAYXWE010000865.1:0-2178 GCA_964468145.1 uncultured Pleurocapsa sp. | reverse complement strand
AATTGAAATCAAAGTCCTAGAAGGAGGAATCGAAACTGTAGAAATTACTGGCAACGAGCATTTAAAAGATAACTATATTGCTTCTCGTTTAAAATCTATTTCTACACCTATTCAGGCGGAAAAACTCTTAGAGCAATTACAACTATTACGCTTAGATCCTTTAATTAAAAATGTTTCGGCAGAACTTTCGGCTGGTTTGTCTCCTGGAATGAGCCGTTTAGATATCAATGTAGAAGAAGCGGATACTTTTAGTTTATCTTCTTCTCTCAATAATTATAATTCTCCTTCCATTGGCTCAAATAGTCGCAATCTTGGTTTAGCCCACAATAATTTATTAGGATTTGGCGATCGCGCTAGTATCAACTATCTCAATACTGAAGGTAGCAACGGCTTAGACTTTGGCTATGGTTTTCCCATAAATGCCAAGAATGGCAGAATAAGTCTAGCCTATGGCTTTAATTCCAATGATATTGTAGAAGATCCTTTTACTCCCTTAGATATAGAAACCAAATCTAACTATTACGAATTTAATCTGCGACAACCAATTCTAGCCAAACCAAGTCAAGAAGTGGCATTAGGATTGAGCTTTTCTCGTCAACATAGTGAAAGTTCTCTACTAGGGGAGTCTTTTCCCTTATCCCTAGGTGCAGATGAGTCGGGCAACACCAATGTTAGTGCTTTACGATTTTTCCAAGAATTTACCAATCGTAATGATAACAGTGTTCTGGCATTGCGATCGCAATTTAGTTTGGGAGTAGACTTGTTTGATGCCACCATTAATGATGATGCCCCAGATGGTCAGTTTTTGGCTTGGCGGGGGCAATCCCAATGGGCGCGCCAGCTTGATGATGATTTTGTGTTTTTATTACGAGGAGATATTCAGCTAGCTAACGATTTAGTACCTTTAGAGCAATTTCGTTTGGGTGGTGCTAGTAGCGTTAGGGGATATCGCCGTGATGTTAGCTTATCCAATAGTGGTTTCTTTACTTCGGCCGAACTGCGAGTTCCCGTATTACGCATCAGAAAACTAGATGGAGTATTTCAGCTAATTCCTTTTGTCGATTTTGGTTTGCCTTGGGGGAGTGATAATGCTGTGGTTGAAATTGATTCTTTAATGTCTATTGGCATGGGTTTAAACTTCAATGCAGGAGACAAATTTACCGCTCGTCTTGACTACGGCATTCCCATAACAGATATCGAAGTAGAGGGCGATACTTTGCAAGAAGATGGACTGACTTTTTCTTTAGGTCATAGTTTCTAATATTTAATTATTACTATTAATAATGTTAAAAATTTCACTATCTCAATTAGCTTTATCAACCCTCAGTCTGAGTTATTTTTTGACCCATGCAGTATCAGCACAAGTTATTCCCGACAATAGTTTAGGCAGTGAAAATTCTGTTGTTACTCCCAATGTCACAGTTAAAGATACCATAGCTGATTTCATTGAAGGTGGAGCAATTCGAGACAACAATCTCTTTCATAGCTTTCAACAGTTCAATGTAGGTCAAGGCGATCATGTTTACTTCGCCAACCCTGATGGCATTACTAATATCTTGACTAGAGTAACAGGGAATAATCTCTCGGAGATATTTGGCACATTAGGAGTAGACGGGGCAGCTAATTTATTTCTACTCAATCCCAAGGGGATCGTCTTTGGCGAGAATGCAGCCTTAGATGTATCTGGTTCATTTTTAGCGACTACCGCAGATAGTTATCTCTTGGAAAATGGATTTGCATACAGTGCATCCAATCCTGATGTACCGCCATTACTAACTATTAATCTTCCCGTTGGCGTACAGTTTGGTGGGACGAATCAACCAATAGAAGTACAAGGTACGGGACACAATTTAGCCTTTAGTAATAATTTCCTCAATAGAAATAATCGACCCGTAGGATTAGAAGTAAAATCCGATAATACCCTGGCATTGCTGGGAGGAGAAATCAACCTCACAGGAGGAAACTTAACCGCAGCAGAGGGAAATATCGAGCTGGGAAGTGTTACAGAATCTAACACAGTTAATTTAAATCCGACAGAAAATGGTTTTACGGTTGACTACAATCAAATCAATAATTTTGGCGATGTTAACTTAACTGAGGCTTCATCGATAGATCTCAGTGGTAATCAGGGAGGAAATCTTAATTTACAGGGAAACAATATCTCCATCTTGGATGGTT
>CAYXWE010000864.1:0-2179 GCA_964468145.1 uncultured Pleurocapsa sp. | reverse complement strand
TCGCAAATAGGTAAAGTAACGATGTTTTTTTTAGTGGTTTTTTTACTGAAAAAATACCGATTTTTTCACTAAATTATTATCAAGTTCTCGTAAATACTTAAGAGGATGTCTGAAAAGTCCCATTCGTTACATTATAAGCGGACTAAATCCCCCAAAACTGGGGGACTTTGAATTAGTAAATAATTGAAGCTGTACGATCCTAAATCCGATTACCAAATCATACTTTAAAATGAAAAACTTGAATTCATCTTAAACCCGCGACTCCCTCAGCCGATGACTCCCTCAGCCTTCAGACAATTTTTAAGTGTTGTATGTAAACAGAATTTAGCATGAGAGGATGTCTGAAAAGTCAAGCAGTCAGGCGATCGTCAATTAAAAAAGCTCTCGTAACCATAATCTGTCGATCTACAACTAAAGACAGAAAACGAGAGATTTTACTGATTCACTCTTTGCGATTGCAATCAATAAAATTAGTTATTAATTAAAGATTCTTCCAACTGTTGTTCGATAAGTTGTGCCAAATCTTCAAGACTCAACTGACTTAATCGATCCTCGGATAAACCTTCGGTAACTAAAGCGACGATTTGTTCGACATCTTGTGGCTGAGTTTCGACAACCAATGAAGGATTAATTTCTGAGATTAGTTCAAAAGAAGTATCTAAATCCGAGTCATTACCAGAGTTAGTTTGAAACTCTTGAGCCTCAAACATCAAGTCGATCGTTACAGGTAGGTTAGGATCTTCAACAGAATTGACCGTACTAAAATCAAAACTGTTACGGAAAGCACCAACACTAAAGAAACCTTCTTGTGCTAAAAATTGAACGATGTTACCCTCTTGAGCTAATCTTGTTTGACTACCACGACGCGCCCAACGCCAGTCAGCTAGCATTTGATCTACTTCTACATTACGATTAATGTTACCTTTATTTTGAGCAATATTTAGAGCCTCAGTATAAAGAGTATCAACAGATTTAGCTCCAACTACTCTATCCCAACCAATAACATCTACAGCTTTTAAATCCAATTCCTCAATATTACTTTTTTGACCCAACCCAGCCACGGGATCCATTAGTCCTACATTATATCCATGCTTCCAATGACTAGTTTGATAGCCATCAACCGAGTAAACAGCTAGCCTTTCTGCATCTTGCCCTGTAGACATTTCTGCTAACGTATTTCTGCCATCAATCGAAAAATTACCCATTCCTCCACGTAGATCTCTCATATAGTAATCACCACCACTAGCACCAACATAGCGAAATAAATCGAAACTGGTGGCAGCTTTTCCGAGGAAATCTTGGTTATCTATGTTTTCTAAAGAATGTGCGTCCATTGACGAAACAAATCCTAAAAGATGACCGATTTCATGCATAGCTACCGAAGTAAAATCGAATTGATTGGATTGTACAGAATCAGAAGTATAGTTATAGTTCCAGCCTAATCCTGTATTGCTTAAATCGTTCATTACGATTAAGCCATCTAGAGTCTGACTATTAGAATCAATTATATTTAAGGCTTTGGCATTAGCTCTTGTTAAGGCTAGGTGAGACGATCTCATAAAAGTACTACTATTACCACCATCTGCATTTACAGCAGTATACCAAGTCGTATCAGCTTCTAAGGTATTAACCGCAGTATTATCGTCTCTAGTAGTAGCATCATCGATCATGCTATTACGAACATCACCATAATTATTTTCAACAGTGAAAAAAGGAACAGCACCACCAAGAACATTATCTGGCATATCTGCACTATTTACCATGCTAATATGAACATTGATAGTAGCATTATCATTTAAGAGATTACTCCACATTTTACCTGCCATTTCAAAAGCAGTTTTTTGTTCAGTGGTTACACCAAGATCGTAGGTAAAATTAAACTTAAGATCGTAGGTTGAATTCAACTGCAAACTATCAGCATTTGAATCAGATTGTAAACTATCAGCATTTGAATCAGATTGTGATGTTTTTTTAGTTTTTCTACCACGTAAGACACCACCAAATTCATTTATTTCAAATGTTGGAGTTTCAATTGATCCTGTAGCCACTTCTAAAACCCAGTCGCCACCAAGGGTAGCATTACCAGTTAGATCGTTACTTGCTGCTACATCAGCACCAGTAAGATCGGCAATTCTTTCGACAAAATCTAACCCCTGAAGATCTCCTGCTACATTGCAAC
>CAYXWE010000863.1:0-2181 GCA_964468145.1 uncultured Pleurocapsa sp. | reverse complement strand
GGGCTGCGTCTTCGTAATCTAAGCCTAGTTTGAGGGCTGCCACATAAGTAATTAGGAAGATAAAGTTAGTCTGCAAAAATAAAGGAACGGCAATTAATAAGATATGCAGGGGATTATTAACGATTAGTTCCCCTTTGAAAGCGAATAACAAAACTAAAGTCAATAGCAAAGCTGCGATCGCCACGGGAGAAAGATACTGCAAAAATTTCTCTTCAAACCAACGTCGTCCCTTATTATGAAAAATCCAGTAACGGCTAAAAACTCCTGCTGCCAACGGTAAACCGACATAAATTAATACCGAAAGTACAATGGTTTCCCAAGGTACGGTCAAATTATTAGCCGAAAGCAACCATTTACCCAAGGGTGCGTAAAGAAACAGCATTGCTAAGGAATTAACCGCCACCATCACTAAGGTATGTCCTTGATTGCTATAGGAAAGATAGCCCCACATCAATACCATTGCAGTACAGGGAGCGATACCGAGTAAAATCGCCCCTGCAATATAAGAGTTAGCCAGAGTGACTTCTACTCCCCGTATTAGCTCTGTTTGGGATAACCACGACCCAAATAGCCCACCCAAAAAGAACTGGGCAAATACCACCATTGTAAAGGGCTTAATCAGCCAATTTATGACTAGAGTTAATAGTACTGGCTTGGGCGATCGCGCTGCTTTTTTTGCCTGGGAAAAGTCAATCTTGACCATGATGGGATACATCATGAAAAATAAACAAATAGCAATGGGAATAGAAACGTTATAGACGCTCATGCTATCTAGAGATTGAGCTACCCCAGGAAAGATTTTTCCTAGAGCAATTCCCGCCACAATACAGAGAGCTACCCATACTGTTAGATATTTCTCGAAGATGTTTAATTGTCCGCCAGCTTGAACTGCTTGGGTATTGATTGGTGAGTCGGAATTCATTAATTAAAATTATAAAATTATTGGTTAGGATTAAAATTGGGCTTGTTTGCGTAAAAGTTCTGGGATGGTGAGATTAAACTGAGACTGTCCATCAAAAACCGTTCCTACTTCTCCCTGATGAAAAGTTACTTTCCCGATGTGATAAGCTTCTTCGGGTAGAGGAACATAACCCACTTGGCTAACCAATTCTGGTGCTTGAGCAAGGTAGAAATCGATAAACTGTCTCAAGGCTGGGTTTTTCTGCGCAGAAGCTGCATTGATGTAAATGAATAACGGACGGGATAAAGGTTGGTATTGTGCTTGTTCTACAGTTTCTGTTGAGGGTAAGACTGCTCCTTTTCCGCTATCAATGGCGATCGCTTTCATTTCATTTGCCCGTTGTTCGTAGTAAGCTAAACCGAAGTAACCCAAAGCATTGGGATCTTGACTGACTCGTTCTACCAAAATGTCATCATCTTCACTCTGGCTAATGTCTAGGCGACTCGCCCCCGATTTTCCTACTATGGCTTCGGTAAAGTAATCAAAAGTTCCTGAATTTTTGCCTGGTGCGTATAAATTCAGAGGGCGATCGGGAAAACTAGGTCTAATTTGATTCCAATTAGTAATTTTTCCTTCTGCTTCTGGCGACCAAATTTTATTTAACTCTGCAGTAGTCAGACTATCTAGCCAATCGTTTTGCGGATTAACTACTACTGTTAGAGCGTCAAATGCTACGGGTAATTCGAGATAGCGCACCTCAGAACTATTACAAGCCTCCATTTCATCTGATTGTATCGGACGAGAAGCGTTACTAATATCAGTTTCGCCACGGCAGAATTTAGCAAAACCTCCTCCAGTACCCGAAAAGTCTACTTTGATATCTATTGCTTGATTTTTACTACTTTGATAATCTTCAACTATTCTTTGAGTAATGGGATAAACCGTACTAGAACCATCAATGGCGATCGCCTGAGTTTCTTGAGCATTCACATTGAGGTTGGTGGTGATACTCAATAAGGCAATCATTATACCCAAACCTATAAATCGCATGTATTTCTGCGATCCTTTATCTCGAATATTCACTTCCACTTGCTCCACTAAAAACAGTAGTGAATTTATCTTACATCAAATAAACTTGATGTATCAAAAAAAATTGATGAGTAATTTTTTAAAATTTGAAGTGATGTCTTTGCACCAGGCAAAACTAGGATTTAAGGGCAATTTTTGGCAGGTGAGATCTTCAAACTATGATATCCATCTAAATACTGTTCGAGGATTTT
>CAYXWE010000862.1:0-2185 GCA_964468145.1 uncultured Pleurocapsa sp. | reverse complement strand
CCTCAGACAGGGCTGTGCGCGAAGCCAAGCCCGAGGGTGACCCCGCGCCCGTTCGCGGAGCGTGTCCGTTCGCGGAGCGCGTCACTTAAGACCTAGGACATACCCGAAGGGTCATCGGTCAAAAACTTATGACAACTCAGGACTGATGCCCATAGGTCTACTAAGCTTTGCCCAGTGATACTGCTATTTTTTATTGCACATAGCCATATACTTTGATATCGATACCGACACAATTTTCTCGAACGCACAGTTTAATTAATTTAGGAGACGAAAACTTATGAAATTAGCCTACTGGATGTATGCTGGTCCAGCACATATCGGCACTCTACGTATTGCTAGCTCTTTTAAAAATGTTCATGCCATCATGCACGCTCCTTTGGGAGATGATTATTTTAACGTGATGCGATCGATGCTAGAGCGAGAGCGAAACTTCACCCCCGTTACTGCTAGTATTGTCGATCGCAATGTTTTGGCAAGAGGTTCTCAAGAAAAGGTAGTAGATAACATCACTCGCAAGGATAAAGAAGAAAGTCCCGATCTGATCGTGCTTACTCCCACCTGTACCTCTAGTATTTTGCAGGAAGATCTACAAAACTTTGTCAGTCGCGCTTCTTTAGATACTAAAGGAGATGTCTTGTTAGCGGATGTCAATCATTACCGCTACAACGAATTACAGGCAGCAGATCGTACTCTATATCAAATAGTAAAATTCTATTTAGATAAGGCACGTAAAAAAGACGAACTACCTAC
This sequence comes from uncultured Pleurocapsa sp., assembly GCA_964468145.1. Lineage (GTDB taxonomy): Bacteria > Cyanobacteriota > Cyanobacteriia > Cyanobacteriales > Xenococcaceae > Waterburya. The sequence continues at coordinate 1,435 of CAYXWE010000862.1, read as the reverse complement.
AGATAAAACGGAACGTCCTTCAGTAAACATTATTGGCATATCTACTCTCGGTTTCCACAACCAGCATGACTGCACCGAGTTAAAACGCTTGATGGCAGAATTGGGCATTAGCGTTAATGAAGTAATTCCCGATGGTGCTTCGGTACATAACCTCAAGAATTTACCCCGCGCTTGGTTTAACCTCGTGCCTTACCGCGAATTGGGTATGATGACCGCAGAATATCTAGAGGCTGAATTCGATATGCCTTATGTAGATATTACCCCCATGGGCGTGGTGGAAACTGCTCGCTGTATTCGTAAAATTCAGCAGGTAATTAATAACCAAGGCGGAGATGTTAACTACGAGAAATATATCAATAACCAAACTCTATATGTTTCTCAGGCTGCTTGGTTCTCCCGTTCCATTGACTGTCAAAACCTAACAGGCAAAAAAGCAGTAGTCTTTGGCGACAATACCCATGCGGTAGCCATGACTAAGATACTTGCCAGAGAAATGGGAATTAAAGTAGTTTTAGCAGGTACGTATTGCAAATACGATCGAGAATGGTTTAAAGAACAGGTGAGCGAATACTGCGATGAAATATTAATTAGCGAAGATAATGCGGAGATTGGTAATGCGATCGCCAAACACGAACCCGCAGCGATTTTTGGCACGCAAATGGAACGTCATGTAGGTAAACGCCTCGATATTCCTTGTGGTGTAATTGCTGCACCAATCCATATCCAGAATTTCCCCATTGGTTACAAACCATTTATGGGTTATGAAGGAACAAATCAGATTGCAGATTTGGTATACAACTCCTTCACTTTGGGCATGGAAGATCACTTGCTCGAAATATTTGGCGGACACGATACCAAAGAAGTAATTACCAAAGGTATCTCTACTGATTCGGATCTCAATTGGGATAAAGAAGCTAAAGCGGAACTTGCCAAAATACCTGGATTTGTCCGAGGTAAAGTCAAACGCAACACTGAAAAGTTTGCTCGCGAAAGAGATTTTGCTGAAATTACTTTAGAGGTGATGTACGCAGCTAAAGAATCTGTCGGCGCGTAAGATATTCATGTAATTAAATAAATAACTTTAGGTGGGTTGATTTTAATTAGCCCATCTTTACTTTGTTTTGATACTAAATAAAAAAAAGCCTTACTCTCGAGCAAGACTTTACAAGATTTAATTCAACACTTGAGATCGGCTTTATCGAACTGTACCAGCCAAATTATCTACACGAATTGGCTTAATAAAGTACATCTTGATTAGCTGTACGCCGTTAGAAACATAATGAGGTAACTTACGAGCTAGTTTGATAGGTGCGGGTGCATTAGAAGCTGCGATCGCAGTTAACTTTTCATTGTTAGCTACGCACTTCTCTAAATTTTGATAAAAATCGGGGTGTTCTACGTTTAGCACCACGGGGAAGACTCTACCAGCAGTTTC
>CAYXWE010000861.1:0-2186 GCA_964468145.1 uncultured Pleurocapsa sp. | reverse complement strand
TATAACCAATCATTCTCTAGTTTAAAATAGGATTGCTATAGTTTCGATAGCTATATCAAACGCGATCGCTGATTTCTTCTAGTTCTTTTAAACCAACAAAACCAACAAAAAATGTATAAATGCCATAAGCAACGGGATTTATATTGCGATCGCGAGCCAAAAAAGCAGCAATAAATCCTTCTACTCCATGGGCAACTAGTGCTACGCTGCCAACCCAAAAGAAAGGTTTAATATTCCCTGGCAGTATTGCATTATTCGATAGTAGATAGACATTCCACAATTCTAGTCCCAAAGCACCAGTAATTAGGATCGAAGAAGTGGTTTTAATTAGTTTTGCAGTATTAGGATTCATAAACGATGGTTTAATCAAAACAGATGAGTATTTAACGAAATGACAATCTTAGAAAATCCTATCTTATTCCCCCTCCTCAGATTAATGGTGGGGATTTTTATTGGTAAAGATAATCTCAAACTATATGAAACTGTAAATTGGTCAAAAACAGGCGATCGCTTTGCTGCTACTGATTTTGAATATCCCCAATACTACCGCAGTCAAGATTTTCATGGTATCAAAGGTGGTTATCTCGATGCGATCGCACCCGTTACATATGATGCAGTTACCCGATTTGCTGCACCACCCAACGAAACAAAACTGCGCCAGCAAGCTATCGATCTAATTCAAGCTCAACCCCAGACTATTTTAGATTTGGGATGCGGTACGGGTAGTTCGACATTAATGTTAAAACAAGCATTCTCTAATTCTCAAGTTATTGGATTAGATATTTCGCCATATATGCTAACTATGGCTGAATATAAAGGAGAAAAAGCCAATTTGGTAATTAATTGGCAACAAGGATTAGCAGAAGCAACAAATCTCGATCGCTGTTCTTTCGATCTGATTTCTATTGCTTTTTTATTTCACGAAACCCCAGTAGAAATTGCTCAAAATATTTTGAGAGAATGTCAACGATTACTAAAGCCAGGAGGACAAATAATTATCCTCGATGGCAATCAAAAACGTTTGCGTCATACCAACTGGTTGATTAAACTATTTCGCGAACCCTATTCTCAAGTTTATGCAGCAGGAGATATCGATCGCTGGTTAGAATCTGCGAATTTTGTTGCGATCGAGACTAAAGCTGTGGGCTGGATTTCTCAGTTAACCACTGCTTGCAAAAAGATTTAATTTAGCTAGTTATTATTTACTTCTTTGACAACTACGAACGGCTGCACGATTAAAGCAGTAAATTGCTTTTCGGGGTTGTCATTCCACAAAGCTAATTGCTCTGCGGTAGGTTTAGCAATGGATCTATCGGCAATCCATTTTTGAACCGAGTTAGTGTTATCCTGGGCGATCGCTTCTGCCACTTCGGGTAAATCCAATTCTGGTTCGACTACAATTACGGCATCTCGCTTAGCATGAGGCAGTATATCTGTCCAAGAGATATCTGCGATATCTTTGTTTAATGTTTCTCTCAAATTAGACATAATAAACTTGATTTGTTTTCAAATTCAAACTATCTCATTACATACATGAGATGCAAATTTTCCTCTATTAGACTTTTTGCGCGAATAATTTTCACCATCATAAATTAATAGTTTTTTGTCATTTGTTCTTTATCATTTGTCTAAAACTTAACTTAGTTAATGATTGATGCGCATAAGTCTATTGAGTAATCGGTATAAGTTATCTTTTTCTTATGCCTAAGAGACTGTTGGTAAACATCGCGATCGCTTGCGCCCAAAGGATAAGCTTGACTCATTTGCTTTGATTTACCTCTTTTCTCTCACAATTTCATTTCTCTCTCAATAGACTTCCTGCATAAGTCCTGAGTAGTCATACAGCGTTTTGCACGGTCGTTTAATACATCCATCCATTTAAATTTAAGGGAAGCCGATAAATCTATCTGCGTTCATCTGCGTTTATCTGTGGATGAATTTTATCATCTCAAATCAACGTGCAAACCGCCGTAAGTTTTCGATCGACGCCCTAATAACAAATGACAAGAAACTATTAAACGAACAATACCTGAGATCCTGCATCGCACATATGTCTAATAGTATTCTTTATTATATTTTTACAAACACTCTAATTTTTTAATTTAAGTTTAAAAATATTGTTTCCAATGCCATTAAATTCTGTTAATAGAATTTAATTAAGAAATTACGCTCAACAATATGTATTG
>CAYXWE010000860.1:0-2188 GCA_964468145.1 uncultured Pleurocapsa sp. | reverse complement strand
ACAACTGGATCTAGAGTACGTCGTCAATCAGCGCGATCGCACTCTAGATCGCAAATACAAAACTTTTCCTATGCCTTTTGAATCATTCAGGATCTAGTTTCGTCTAAATGAAAAACAACTACATCATGCAGATCTTCCATTGTTTCTAGTACGTCATCTATTTCTGAATCGATTCCTTCTTCAGCTTTGATATTTAATTGACTAGAATTATGCTTTAAAAAATGTTTTTTCGTATTTATGTTTTTTGTATTGCAAGATGTTGATGCGAACGAACTTGGAATAAAATCAACATCAACAGTACGATAGTTCTCCGAAGAAAATAAATTGCCCTTGTCAGGTATACCACATTGCCTCTCTGCTTTTAAAGAATCTAATTGATTTGCTTGAGTTAATGCTTCAGTTTCTTGTTTGAGTATTTCAACTTCTCGTACATATTCAATAACATTTTTCTGAATCACCGCGACAATTTCATTCGTCAAATCGTATTTATTTACTTTAATTAATTTATTCAAGGCTTGTTTGAAATACTTTTTTGTATCTTCACTCTCAATAATTGAGTTTGATGTTGAGGAATAATGATTTTTGAGCCAGTCAGTAATCTGTTCTGCTAAACACCAATCTTCTTCTTTAATAGACTCGCTTAAAATAGTTTTCAAAAGATTTTTGATGCCAATAACTTCTAAATCGCGATCGCAGTCTAGATAATTGCCCAAGATTTCCGATATTTCTTGTACTAGCTGCCATTCTTCCGATTCGATAGCTTGAATTAAATAATTTTTTAAGTTTATGTTGGATTTTTGAATGCTAATAATTTCAACGCAGCGAATCAAATCTTGTTTGGATGTCAGAACATTGTCATTAAAAACTTTTTCGATAAGTTCGGTAATTTCTCGAACCAACAACCAGTTTTCTGTGGCGATCGCTTTAGTTAATTCCGTTTTTAAATCGTGTTTTAAATTATGTTTAATTTTATCTTCACCAACAATTTCAACATATTTAGCAATATCCTGGCTCATAATCGATACAAATCAAATAAACTTATTGCTTATATTTATTACCCAAATTATGAGACTTGGCTGTGATATAAATCGAACAAAATCTATTGTTAATGGTTGCGGTTGCGCAAAACGTCAAGCAGCTTATCAAATTCGGCTGGTAGAGGGGCGATCGCTTTGATTGTTTCTTTACTGATGGGATGAACTAAAGATAGTTGTCGGGCGTGGAGTGCTTGACCAGATAAATTTACCTTGAGCGAACGGTTTGAACCATAGGTTGTATCCCCCACTAAAGAATGTTTTTGATGGGCGCAGTGAACTCTAATTTGATGGGTACGTCCTGTTTCTAACAAAAACTGCATCAAACTATAGTTACCAATTCGCTCCAAAACTTGCCAATGGGTAACAGCTTCTCTACCCCCTCGATCGACTGCTACTACTGCCATTTTCTGGCGATCTCTCTTATGCCGACCAATAGGCAGATCGATTTTACCCTTCGCTGCGGGAAAAGAACCATACACCACCCCCCAATATTCTCTACGAGCAGTTTTAGCCTTAATTTGCGCCTGTAAATCTCGATGGGCGAGATCGCTTTTAGCCACTACAATTGCCCCAGTAGTATCTTTATCGATGCGATGGACGATGCCAGGACGCTCTACTCCTCCGATACCCGCCAAAGTATCGCAATGATAGAGCAAAGCATGAACTAATGTACCCGTATAGTGTCCTGGTGCGGGATGAACCACCATTCCTGCGGGTTTATTAACAATAATTAGATGTTCGTCCTCATACAGAATATCCAAAGGAATATTTTCGGGGGTTAAATCTAATTCAACTGGTTCGGGTATGGTGATTGTTATGCGATCGCCAGGGACAACCTTAGTTTTTTTTGTCTGACAGACGCGATCGTTGAGTTTAACCCATCCAGATTCAATTAGCTTCTGCAAACGAGAACGAGAAATATCGCTCAAGCGTTCCGATAGCCAGCGGTCTAGACGTTGACTCTGAGTAACCTCTAATATAATTTCTTCCACAGGATGCAATTTTTAAACTAAATTTAGTGCGCGTAGTTTCAAGTGCGTATGGGCACCGCGCAGTGATTTCTCTCTAATCTGTTTTTCGTTTAATTTGAGTGACCAATTCATAAAATAACATCCTCGTGACTTTGAATAATATCCTATTTAAGCTATCTT
>CAYXWE010000859.1:0-2188 GCA_964468145.1 uncultured Pleurocapsa sp. | reverse complement strand
CTTCACACTTAGCAATACATGATTCGAGGGTTTGTTCGTCGCAAAAGACACCTCCGTTTTCCCTTCTTTGGGAGTAGAGTATTTCTTTTATTCTCGACCGCAGGAAACGTCGCAAAGTGAGTTTATCCTCAATTGGTTTCTCAACAAGCTGACCAATAGTCTCATTGTAAAAATCGCTGTTGTTGTCAAGAATGAGCATGACATGATAGCACCATCGACTTGGATAGCCGTAATAGGGTTTATAACCATCTTCATCCGATCTGTTCTCTAACGAGATTATTCTGGTCGAAACACCAGTCCCAGACTCTGCAAACGAACCTTCGGGTAACTGCCAAGACTCACCCTGAGCATTAACTTTATTCAAGAAAGCATCACACTTAGCGGTTCGACTAAAAAACAGCCCTTCAGGAACTACGGAAGCTAATTTACCGTATTGGGTAAGTAAATTGAACGCTTTCTCAACATGGTCGATGCTCAGTAGTTTATTGCCCTTCGAGGAAAACGGTGGATTCATCAAGATAAAATCAAACCGCAGGTCAGTCTCAAGGGTGAGAAAATCATCTCCTAAGATCGTGTAGCCTTTACTTTCTAGTACGGCTCGTTGGAAAGGGTCTAGCTCCACAGCATAGAGTTTGGCTTCTGGAAAGCCCTGCTTTACGGCATCCAGAATTACCCCCGTTCCCGCACTAGGATCGAGAATAGACCACTGCGATCTATCTTGCTTAAACAACCGATCGTCTTGAAACCGCAACCTATATGCTCCATCATCAAAGGTTGCTAGCCCTGCACCGAGCATGAGTTCTTCAATAACCGACGGGGGACTTGAGAAGTAACTCAGTGGATTCTTGACTGGTAGAACTTTACGAGTTCTGACAAGTTGAAAGAGGTCGGTTGGGTCAAACTCAAAAAGATGTTGTTTTCGCTGACGATTCCATTTTCCCCGTAACCTAGTCACCAATTCTTTATATTCGCGGTATGTCTTTGTAGACAGCCTGCCTATTGGATCGGCTCGGTAAAGGCGATCGTCTACTCGTTCAATCTGAAGTTCGTTTTCAATAATTCGACAAAGAGCATCAGATAATTGAGTTGCTGAAAATTGTAGTCCCCAGCTATGGTTGAGAGCTTTTTCTGGTGATGGGATTCTTAGGCTTGTTTTCTCTCTTAAAGTAGTATTTGTATTAGGAGAAAAAAGAGAAAGTTGATGCCCACCAACTACCGATTTAGCCATTATTTATCTAAAACCTTCGTTTGCTAGGTTATGGACAAATAAGGTAGAGGTAGAACACGAAAAGATTGATAGAGATCGATCTTACAGACATGGAGAGATAGTTGCTATCTCTCCTAAAATAAACTACAACCGCTCTTTTACCAAACTGATACCGCCTTCTAAATCTGCACCGTAATTGACCAGCACAAAATCAAAGGCATCCTCTAGCAATTGAAAACCTTCTACATCCTCGACGCAGGGTTGTTCATTATGGGTTTTAAGAGCGGGAATCTTTACGGTGTAATACTTTCCCTCGCGGACGATTGAATTAAAAATGCCATCAACAGAACCAAACCTGCGATCGGCATAGCATTTTGCCTCAGCTTCATTTTCAAACTGCTCGACTATCTTCCAGAAGCCTTCGGATTGGGGAACTTCCACAATAAATTTGCTCACAGGGATGTACATATACCTAACTAAATTTATTGCTCTTGTTATGAATAAATTATTTGCCATTGCATCACTTAAGCCAACGACGTGTGCATAATAAACGATAAGGATAAGGTTATGTTCAAATTCAGATGTACCAGCCAGACATTTTTGTAAACATCCTAGTCTACCGAAACGACTGTCACTTGCTATGTACAAAAAGCGAAGCGGAGTATAAACGAGCACACAGCCAAGCTATTGTTGATATTGGCATATTGGAGAATCATCTAAAGGGTATAAAAGTACCATACGGCATACAGTATCGGGCGAGTCAGCTAGAGCAACCAAATTCCTATTTTACTCCTGGCTACCAGATTGTTCGTGCCGACATTGATGCTATTTGGGAGGTGAGTATTGTAGCTACCAGGTGTGACTTTCAGCATTTTCCCGATGAGGATTTACTCAATAACAAGATCGTCAAGTCTATTCCAGGTAGTCCCCATATCTCGTTTATCAGCCTCAATCAAGACCTGAAAGTTCTTGCCTGTCACT
>CAYXWE010000858.1:0-2189 GCA_964468145.1 uncultured Pleurocapsa sp. | reverse complement strand
AATGGCAAAAACACTGTTTACTAGATAACATTTTTATTTTTTATAGCGATCGCTACGTAGTATTACTTACAAATAAACAATTATTAATAATATTCATTTGTAAACCAAATTACATAAAACACTATAAGTTGTTTGACAGCTTAAATTTATTATTATTTTTATTAAAAAAGTATTTTTGAATCTCGATATTGTTGAGGATTAAAATAGAGCGAACAAATGACAATTCAGGGTATCAGTGTTTAAATAAAAAAAACTCGTATAGTTCCAATTAAAATAGTTTTGTCTAGCTGGCCAGGAGTAGATAATTGCAGGAATTTTTATCAACTATCAGTCCTTATATAAGAACTTGTCGGCGAAAATCATTTTTGATTATTAGCTTTACTAGTATTACTACTTGTATCGCCTTGTTGCTTAGTTTAAAAGATCCGAATACTTATGTAAGTAGTTTCCGAATCTTGCTAGAACCGAGCAACTCTAACGCGCAATTGAGCCAAGCTTCAACCCTGACACGTACTAAAGGTTTACCAGATAAAGATACGTTAAATTTGGATTATCCAACTCAATTAGAAATTTTAAAAAGTTCTTTAATGCTAGGCAAAATTAGCGATCGCGTTAAAGCCAAACTTCCAGAAATAAATACCGCTACCCTCAAAGAAGATTTGAGAAAAAACTTGACAATAGAGCGTATTACTATTGGTCCTAGTCGCTACGATTGGACAAAAATTATGGAAATTACTTATAAAAATACAGATCCTCAAATTGTTAATTTCGTAGCAGAAGCAACTGCAGAACAATATCTGGAATACAGTTTAAAAGAACGACAAAATAGTATTAATGCAGGGGTAAGTTTTATTGACAAACAATTACCAGAATTAAAACAAAGAGTGGCAAATATACAGTTTCGTCAGCAAAATTTACAGCAACAATATCATTTAATCGATCCCAATCAAAAGGGTCAAGAATTATTCACTCAGGTAAACGAACTCAACCAGCGTAAATTAAAAAATAAAACCAAATTATTAGAGTTAAAGGCTTTAGCTAATACTTTGGAGCAGCAATTAAAGCTAACTCCCAAACAAGCGGTAGTTACTTTGACTTTGAACCAAAATCCTAGCCATCAGGAATTATTACGACAACTACAAAAGATAGAAGGAAAAATTGCTGCCCAATCAGCTCTTTATACCCCTCGTAGCCCTCAAGTTTTGGCTTTGCAAGAAGATAAAGACAATTTAGTCAAGTTACTACAACAAAAGATTAAGCCGATCCTCAAACAACATTCAATTACCTTAGACAATGACGATCTAGCACTCACCTATCAAAATGACTCTTTACTGGAGTTGACTCAACAACTAGTAGATACTCATAATCAAATCAAAGTTTTGCAGGTACGCGATCGCTCTTTACAAACAACCGAACAAACTCTAGCCGAACCAGCACGGGAATTTCCCGCGATCGCTCTAGAGTATAATCAGTTAGAACAAGAATTAAAGTTAACCACAGGAATCCTCGATCGACTATTAACCCAAAGAGAAACCCTTCGAGTAGAAGCTGCTCAAAAAGATGTGCCTTGGAAACTACTGGGTGAGGCAGAAGTAATTCGCGATGCTGATGGCAAACCTAGTGCTTTTCCGCCCAGTAGAACTAAAAAATTACTGGCGGGAATAATAGGGGGATTGTTTTCTAGTGTGGGTGCAGCGATCTTACTAGAAAAATGGCGAGATATTTTTTATACTGCTCAAGATATTCAGGATTTGTTGCTGTTACCACTTTTAGGAGAAATTCCCCCAGACGATCGCTTTAAAGCTTTTCCTAGCATCAATTCTAGTAGTGCTTTGGCTTTGATAGAAACCAACAAAAATAAACAAGAATCTCTATTTCTCAAATCCTTTGATGCTCTTTATGCAGAGCTTACTTTTCTTTATGCAGATAATCCCGTCAACTCTTTAGTTATTAGTTCTGTAGAACCAAAAGACGGTCAATCTACTGTAGCATTGCAATTAGCCAAAACTGCAGCAGCAGAAGGAAAGCGAGTTTTGTTGGTCGATGCCAATTTAGATAAACCGCAACTTCATGCTCGCTTACATTTACCTCAATACAGAAGTCTTCATGGGGTATCAGCTAGAAGATTTGTGGCTCAAGATGTTATTTACCCCGTGCCAGAAGTAAAAAATTTATATATACTAACCGCT
>CAYXWE010000857.1:0-2193 GCA_964468145.1 uncultured Pleurocapsa sp. | reverse complement strand
AGTAAAAGTCGTACCCAATACTCCAAAACCCAAAGCAGATAAAGCTGCAGTAATTCTAACTTCAGGTGTCCGAGTTAGTTTCTGCTTTGGTGGAGTCACCAATGATTGAGAAATATCGACCGATCTAGGATTTAGCGATCGCAACATTTCTTCTGCGCTGGTAAAGCGATCTTTTGTACTAGTAGAAATCGAGCGATCGATCGCCCTCGCCAAATTATTACTGATTTTGGGAACTTCTTGTTGCCATAGAAGACGATTGGTATAAGGATCTATTTTTAATTCTGCTGGTGTTTTGCCCGTGAGTAAATAAATAGCAGTTAACCCTAAGCTATAAACATCGCTAGCATAAACTGATTCTCCCTCTTTTTCTTCGGGGGGGGTATATTCGTGCTGGTTGGCTAAGACTAAGCCACAGTTAGGTAACTTCGCTAACTTTTTTTCTAAATCTTCAACTCCACCGAAGTAAATCGGTATGGGTAAACTATTTTTTAGTTTCTCTCCATCGAAGATATATTTTCGTCTATCTTGGCATAAAACAATACTACTAGGCTTTAGTTGACCATAGACAATGTCGTAATTATGGATGTATTTCAAAACTGATAAAATACTACCGAGAATTTCTCTTACTTCTTTTTCTGGTAGCTTCCCTTGTTGTTGAACTTTTTGCTCTAAGGTTATACCCGAGATCCATTCACGAACTAAATAAAAATCTTCTCCATCCATGAAATACTCATAAAGACGAGGAATTTGAGCATTTTCTCCGCTCAACAGCTTTAGTACGCTGGCTTCTCGATAAAAAAGCTCTCGAATAGCTTTTGCTTGAGGATTTCCTAAAATGGGTCTAAATTTTTTGACTATGTAGCGTTTACGAGAATACCAGTTCCGATCTTCAGCCAGAAAAGTTTCGCTAAAAATATTTTGTCCCAATATTTTAATAATTTGATATTTGTTTTGCAGTACTTTTCCTTTCATCCAGATAGCAACTAAATTTACGACCAAATCAACTTAAGATCAAAGTTTAGTTAATTTAGGTAAAAAAATCTATATGGTGGCACATATAAATTTATTTATCTCTTATTGGGCGCAGAGACTATTCAACGAGCAGAATACGATAGCCAGCATCATAAGTCTGTTGCTGTTTAAGATATCCGTACTTATCCAGCCAAGTACCATTACCGAGATCGGCAATTAATTTGTTTATCCCTGTCTTTAGTAAATTTTGAGGCATTTTAGAAAAAGTAGAGATACCGTTGCGTATCGAATCATCTAAATAAAGTTCTGGTTTTTGCCAACCAGCAGCAGCAAAATTATCGCTTAAATTAGGCGGTAACAGAAAAGGAATCACAGTAACTTTCCTTTGAGTAATTTGATTGATTTGCTGAGATATTTCCGACGTACTGGGAAATGTATCGAGAGTATCTTGAATAAAGTAAGGGAAATAATCAGTTAACCAAAAATCGGGTATCTTATGTTGTTCAAAGGCAAAAATAACTATTTTTCCTGCTGCAACAATGCGATTTATCTCCCGTATTCCTGCAGCAATGTTGTGAAAATGGTGTAATGCTAGCATAATAATTGCACCATCCACTGTGTCATCAGCCAGGGGAATAGACTCTGCAACAGCCTGTAGCCAGGTTACTCTATGGTGTGGCAGAGCTTGCTTTTGCATAGTGGATGAAGGTTCAATCGCTATTATCTTGTATCCTCGATCGCCGATCGCATTACTATAGTTACCCGTACCCGCACCGATATCCGCTATGGTTTTACCTACGGGCAAATCTAATAATTCCAGCAGGCGATCGACAATTCTGGCATCTGGTTTCCGCGTCTGATTGTATCCTTGTCCGATCGCATTATATAAAGTCATGATGGGAATCAAATTAACCGACAACCATAACTATCTTAAATGCAAAAATTGGATTACTATCTCGATCTATCTGTACCTTGCTTAGTATTTAATCCCGAAGCGATGCGGAATTCCGCACTTTGACCGTAGTTTATCAACAATAGAGATGATATACACTAAAAGAAGTCGCAGGTGCGATTTGTAGAGTACAAACGAACAAAATATGGCAGGTTTTGAAGACATCGCAAAAAAGGCTTTTTATCTGGGCGTTGGTTTCGCTTCTTATGCTCAAGAAAAAGCTAACGATAACTTCCAAGAGTTGAGACAACAGGCGCAAAAAGCAGCCG
>CAYXWE010000856.1:0-2198 GCA_964468145.1 uncultured Pleurocapsa sp. | reverse complement strand
CTGGTTCTTCAGGAAGGGCCACTACGGGGGTTTTAGGATTGGGTGCAGGAAACCACCAGCCATGAATGCGGGCGGGGGAACGAGCAACATTTATCCAAACACTTTGGTAGTCTAGCTGGAAATCCTGATGGCTTGGAGAAGACGTTGCTATTGCTGGATTAGAGCGATAAAGTAAGTAGTCTTGACGAAAATAAAGAAAAACACAAATTAAAATATAGGCGATCGCCCAAATTAGCAGAAATCGAACTATTATTTGGTGAAGCAATCGATGATTTTTGCGTCTTCTATAGTAGTATCCGTTATAGTAATTCTTATGCTCTGAAAACCTCATCCTCTCTACCTTTCCACCATTCACCTAGTTTTAATAAATCTGTCTGAATATCTTCCAATTCGCTGAAATATTCTTGAGCAGAGATAAGGTCTTTTTTTTCTTGTAACTTACTCAATCTCAACTGCACTAGTAACCAGGGCTTAGATATACCGTCGGTGGCTTCGATATATTGAGCCAATTTCCTACTATCCATTTTTATATGCTATATTTTAAAGTTTAGTCTTTATTCTTTTAGCATAACGTATTTCTTATTTAAAAAAGTATTTAATTTAGCAGTAGCCTAAAATGAAACACTTATCTTCAATTTTCTTAATTGTTAAAGAGACAACAATATTTAATAAAGAAAAGAAAGCGATGTGAGATAGCCGTCGAGCATCTAAATAAATTAAATTATGCTTAATTTTATTTCAAATTCTGTGGTTGGAGATTAGGGATTTATGCAATTAACTTCTTTGAATGTTTTGATGCAGCTGGTACGCGATCGCGACGCATTTTTATTTCCAATAAAAAACAGCAAATATCTCGATCGCAAGATCGTTTTTGGACTAATTTATAGTTCTCTATAAATTAGTCCAACTGAATTAGATAAGGCTTTTGAGTTCGATACTATTATTGCGTCAGCCAGAATATTGGCAGCAATTATTATTAACCGAGGTTTCGGTTTTATTTATTAGTTTGCTTTGATTCTTTCCCCTTAATCTACTGCTGTTCGGCAAGCTCAATTTATTAAGCTCAACTAGTAGTAGCTAACTTTTAGTTTTAGTAGTTTCTTTTATATTGTCAGGATTGTTGATTTTATTTTTAAATAATTACCTTTAGTAGCTAGAAAAGCAGCTCAAATTAATCGGTAAATTATTAAACAAAGTAGTCGGACATAACCGTTTAATCGATAACTTTCAACTACTTGCCAATCTCGAAAAATTATCTAATAGTAAATATAGCGATCGCCAAAATAACTCATACTAACAAATAAAAAAGTGTAAAACTCTATGAATCAATCAGCTCGTGCCTAGCCAATTGATTCATCGCTGTCTACCAAGCATAATCATAAATACTTAAATAACAAAACGCCAAAAAATGCCTCAAATTACCATAGTTGTTCCTGCTCATAATTCCATGCAATATATTCCTGCAACAAAAATTTTAATCAATATTCACTAAAATCGTTGAGCTTTATGATACTCGGTTTAGATCCTGGGAGAGATAAATGCGGTTTAGCAGTAATGGAACAAACAAAGCAAATCGTCGATCTTCAAATCGTTGATTCAAATTTAACTATTAATGCGATCGAGCGATTGTGCCAAAACTACGATATTGATTTAATTGTCATGGGCGACGGCACGACTTCAAAAGATTGGTATCAAAAAATAAGGTCAAATTTGGCTACTAAAATATCCATAGTGACTATTGACGAACGTAATAGCACTTTAGAAGCTCGCGATCGCTACTGGTCAATGTATCCACCCCAAGGCTTACAAAAAATGATACCTCAAGGATTTCGTCTTCCTCCTCGTCCTGTAGATGATATTGTAGCTATTTTACTAATAGAGAGATATTTAAAATCTCTGAATTGAGAATTAACTTCGTATTGAAAAAAGCAGACATACTATCTGCAAACTCAGCAATATATAAAATTTAAATTCTATCTGTTTTATTTTTGCTTTAAGTTGAGAACTTTCAGTCGTTATCGATTGTAGCTTTTGCTCCCAAACAATATTTAGTTGTTCGTAATTACTTTTATTGCCATTATTTATCAATAAATATCAGATATATCTGAAATAGAATTTAAGCCATCTTTTAAATCTTTAAAAGACGAATTACATATTTGTTCTTACCGTAAAGGTGTAATCACTTCCTGCTTCCAACT
>CAYXWE010000855.1:0-2201 GCA_964468145.1 uncultured Pleurocapsa sp. | reverse complement strand
TTATTACTTATTACTTATTACTTATTACTTATTACTCAGCCCGAAGGGCTTTGGTCATACGTCAAATCACCAACGCCCGATTACTTTAGTGCGTCAAATCTGCTTTGAAATTAAATTTGAAAATAGAGTAATAAGATTATGTCTGACAGTCAAAGAGATACTCCTAAAACAGAACGAGAAGCCAATATTGTCTCTTATGGCGATTATCCTCTTGTTTCTAATTTTGCTCGTACTCGTTTTGAATTTCAAGGAAAACGTTTTGCTTCAATAGAAGCTTTTATTCAATACATCAAATATCCAGAAAATCATCCAGAAAGAAAAAATGTTGCTAAACTGTCTGGGAAAGATGCCAAAAAAGCTGTAACTAGAGAAATTCGCGAAGAGATTAATCGTCAGCTATTAGCAGGAGAAACCCCAACCATCTATTGGAATGGACGAAAGATCGATTATCGCTCTTTTGAACACTACGCATTAATAGAGGATGCGTTGCGAGCAAAATTCGAGCAAAATCCCGAAGCTTACGAGCAACTTATGGCGACAGGAGACAAAAAACTAATCCACGATACGGGAAAAGAAGAAAAGTCTCAAACTTCTTTACCTAATGCTGAGTTTATTCGCATTTTGACAGAGTTACGCCAAGAATTTTGTTCTTTCTAATTCAATACGAGCGATCGCTTTGGCTGGGAATTCAATCTTGCATAACCTCTGGAAACGATCGCGACACAGTAGTAACAGCAGAGCGAGGAAAAGAATGACAAAGACTATTGTTGATGTTACTCCCAGCCAAATCGAATCATTTAGATATATATGTCAAAGGACAACAACAAGCAAAAAAAGCGATCGCTCTAGCTCGTTACAATCATCTACTCTATCTAGCTTATAGAGAAACTCTATACCAATACATTTAAATTACCATCAAAACAATTATGAATCGAGAACAAATAGAAAAGATTCTATGTCAAATTATCCAACAAGAACCACAAATAGCCTCCGATTCAATTCGCTGTCGCAGTCTCTTATTAGATCGAATGCAAGGTTGGTCTACTATAGATGTATCTTATTTAGTTAGTGCCATTGAAAAAGGCATTGTCGGACAAATTTTAAATCCACCATCTCATCTTAAAAGCGATCGCCTGTCATCAGATTTAACCTTATTATTACAGTCTCGTTCTGATTTAGAAACTAATGATGCTAAATGGATTGTTAATGCTTGGCTAAAAGCTTTACAGCCTCGAAAAAGAAAACAGCCACAAGAAGAGGTTACGCTAATAATCGAAGCTCCAGAAAATAAGATTTTTGTCAAACAAGAATTGCTCGATTTTATCGCCCATATCGAAACAGAACCCAGTTGTATCGATATTGTTACAGCAGCCAAAAAAGGGGAGAATAAGTTAGATGTTTCTAAAAAATTAGAACCAAAAGCGATCGAGATTTCTAAATCTTTATTCTTAGCGCGATCGCAAGATTTTCACGGACGAACTTATGTTAATAAGGAATATCAAAAAGATGCTGAAATTACAGCAAAGATAGTTACTTGGAGTAATTTATTAGATTTTATTACTAACTATCCCATTATTTTCTTTCTATTTAATGAAATGGGATTTTTACCCGCCTTAATTATTAGTTCTTGTTTGAACATGGGTTTATTAAAGTTAACTAACGATACCGCAGCTGCCGTATCTCGCCAAAGAGCTAATCTGAAATGGTGGTCTAAAGGAAGTCTGTTTATTTTATTAGGGATAAATAGTCTGCAATCTTTAGTTTCAGGAGTGGGTATTGAGTTAATTAAAAATCAATCTCAACTCGAACAAAATTTGGCAACAGAAGTAATCGAACAAAAAATATCCAGTATCGAACAATTAAGAAATCAAGGGAGTTTAGAATATCAAAATGTTCGATCGCAATGCGATCTCAAAGAAGAAAGATTAGCCCAATTGCCCCGCAACCATCATTTACGAGATTCCCTTTATGTAGAGTTAAAAGGTACTTATGCCCAACAACAACAAGGATGGCAAGGAATCGGGATCGATAAATTACCCCTATGTGTAAAAGCAGAAAAATTGAAAGAAGTAGAAGATCGTAATTATAATTTAGCCTATCGGGAGTTGCAGTCTAAACTCAATAACAGATATGAGATCGGTAATGACGTGCTGTTTTTAGAAAACAATTTTTCCGAATTATATCAACAGCATTTTTCTACC
>CAYXWE010000854.1:0-2211 GCA_964468145.1 uncultured Pleurocapsa sp. | reverse complement strand
GTTTCCTGAACTATTAAAAGAACCAGGAGCAAGAGTTAGATCTCTCAACTGCAATCCAGTATTATTTTCTATACCGCCAGGAGTAGTTACATTGGGAATATTATCAGCAGGATATCCTGCTGTTTGTATGGGAAATCTGTCTCTGATAGCAGCTCCATTGCGTTCTGGTTCCAAAAATGCAATTAAACCTACTACGTCTTTAGCATCTAATAGAGGATTATTAGTTTCAAGAAGTGCAACATCAACTTTGCGATCGTTTCTAAACCCAAAAGGGTAATATATTCCACTGTTGGGATTGACGTTAGGATCTGGATCTTGTGTATTTCCAATTTCTCGACTTATTAGATTATTAGGTGTAGCGTTAGCACTAGTAGTAACTCTTATCTTTTCCGCATTCTCATTTGCTTCATAGTTACGAACAACATGAGAAGCAGTAAGAACATAGTTTGGAGCAATGACTATTCCAGAACCATATGAATTATAGGTTTCTAGTGGAACATCAAAATAAGTATCTATTGCTGTAACCGCAGGTAAGGGAAAAATATCAAATTCTGGTTCATTTGGTCGAATTACTTTGCGTTCATCATTATTTCCAATAATACCCATTTGAAAAATCTCCTTTTTTAAGAATCAGGATTGTCTTCAGCTTCGGGAGTAATGCAGGTTATATAAGAGATAGGCATTTATTTTTTGGAAAAAGGTTCATAAAATTAAAATACTCTTGAAAATTTTCCTGATGAAGTATCAATAGCTGTAACCGCAATTTAATAGAGTAAAATTATTGCAATTCAGATAGAGGCGTAACGCAAAGTTTTACATCTCTGTAAGCTTCAATCGTTACTAAAAAACCATTTTCTACTTTGGCTTGATAAAGATTTTCCTGTCTCATAATTAGATGTAAATTGTTATTTTGGTCGATACAAAATACTTGTAATAGATCTCCCAATTCCTGTTCACGGTTACAAGGACGCATCACTGCCAGTATGTTGCCGCTTAAAGATAATATTCCAAAAGTTTGCACAACAGAAACCAAGCCATTATCTAGATTTTTAATTAATGTTTTAAAAGGTCGTTCAATAGTGATACTTGGATGTGCAAAATACCAGCGAATTCCATGATAACCAACCACAGCAAAATGTTCTGAAATCGCTACACTAGTTCCCAAGGTAGCTTTTTCAACAGTTAGCTTTAAAGGTTCGGTTTATAATCTATCTAAATCAAATAAAAAAGCTCCACCTGGACTATCTTGTAATGAATAGCCTACTAAAAGCAAATTTTTATGCAAAGCAACTTTACTGCTTAAATTCTTTATTACTACATCATGATCGGGTAGCACAAATTGCTTTATTTTACCCTCATGAAGTAAATTAAAACGAATCAAATTAGATTCTGGTTCTCTTTGCATCAAAAGCTCAATAGGATGAATTTCTATATCTGTTTTTAAGTTTGTCAAATATCTTTTGTAAGAATATTGCGAAAGTGTATCAGCGACGGTAGACGAAGAAAAATTAGTTTTTGAAATATTCACATTTTTAATTCTGGCAGAAATTGTTAGAACATCTCCATCTAGTTCTAGACCGCTTCCAAAAATAGAACCATTAGCATCTAAGTTTAAACTTTCAGGAGGTAATATTTCTTTGTTTTTAATCCATTCTCCAGAATTGTTTGGAGTGTAAATAATGACTTTGTTTAAAGTAATATTACTTGTTGCTAAATAATTATTATTAATAGCGATAGAAGAACCAAAGTTACCTTGGCTATCGCTTAAATCAGGAAACAGGCAAGCTTTACCATAATTAGACATAATTAATTTAGTTTGAGTCCAGTTCAGGCTAAAAAACAAATCAGTCACTAGCTGATAGAATTTGCGATATTAAGCAAGTAAAAATCAACAAAATCTTTTACTAAGATTAACTTCTATTCAATTAAAATACCGACCGAACTAATAATTTAAAAAAGAATGCTGCGATCGCATTTACTGATACTGTTGATTCATTGCACAGTCTGTATCATTGATAACACTAGGGGGAGGGGCGAATGTCAAGAGCGATTGTGAATTTTAAGTAAAGTAAAATATCTTGGCTTTAGTTAGTTTTATCGGTTAATTAATTTTAGATTTATTTAATAGTAATTTCACTTAAATAATTATATTCATATACAGTTTTATTCAATTGAAAATTGTTGCTATCGACCTATAAATACTTAGATAAA
>CAYXWE010000853.1:0-2212 GCA_964468145.1 uncultured Pleurocapsa sp. | reverse complement strand
ATTTGTTAATTATGATATTGTATGAGACTAAATAATGAAAGTAATTTGCAATAAATAGAGCTAAATTTTATGTCAATCGATAACCTGTGGACGGCAGGAGGAATAGTCAGTATTCCTTTGCTGGGATTTTCTTTACTGGCGATCGCCCTAATCGTGGAACGAATAATTTTTTGGTGGCGAGTCAAAAATGGCAGAAGACGTATTTGTAAAGAAGTTTTATCTTTATATCGTAGCGATCGCTTTGCGGCAATTGGTAAACTCAAGAAGAATGCTCACTTGCCCATTGCACGAATCTTTTTAGAAGCAATGGAACTGGAAGAACCCACACCCGATGAGTTTCGTCTAGCTTTAGATAGTGCGGTGCAAGCAGAGATTCCTATATTGAGAAAGTTTGGTACGTGGTTTCAAACAATTATTACCGCTTCGCCATTGTTAGGACTATTAGGAACTATCTTAGGTTTAATTCAATCTTTCTCGGCAATGGATTTGGGTAACGCTGCTTCTGCCAACACTGCGGGGGTTACAGGAGGTTTGAGTGAAGCGTTAGTTTCTACTGTAATGGGGTTAGTGGTAGCGATCTTTACTTTGCTATTCGCTAATGCTTTTCGCGGTTTGTATCTACGAGAATTAGCGTTTATTCAAGAAATAGGCGGACAGTTGGAATTAATCAATCGCCGTCATCATCAAGGAGTAAGAAAATATGCGACCAATAAATGAAGCAGAAGATACCTTTGAGATTAATATCTTGCCGATGATTGACGTAATTTTCTCTATCTTGGCATTTTTTATAATCTCTAGTTTGTTTTTGACGCGATCGCAAGGTTTACCTGTAGATTTGCCCTCAGCACAAACCGCAGAACCCTAGCAGTCGGTGCAGTTGAATATTACTATTGAACCCGATGGTAAACTCTTTTTAGACCGTCAGCCGATTGAGTTGGAGAATCTTAAAAGTGCTTTGAGTGAGAAGATTGCCCCAGATTCCGAGTCGGTAGTAATTATTAATGCCGATACAAAGGTCGAACATGGCACTGTAGTTAAGGTAATGGATCGCCTGCGCCAAGTACCAGGGGCAAAAATGGCGATCGCAGCAGATAGGGAATAGTTCTATAGCTTTTCCTTATTTGCAATACACGATCTTGTTTGAATAATCAACTTGAGAAGTTTTCATCATGCCAATGCTGCTTATCTTTGGGTTATTACTTTCGCTGTTAGCATGGCGAATATTCTGGATAACCGAATAAATCGTAAGATACCTATATTTTTGCCAACTTCTTAATGGACGAAGAGACAAAGAAACTAGCAAAAAAGTAACAATTATTTTGCCAAACTAGATGGTAATACTACTACATATCGTTCCAAAACAAGAGGCTGATACTGCAAAAGCTTCTGGCGTTTACAAACCTGCAAGCTTGAGTAGAGAAGGCTTTATTCACTGTTCTTATGCAAAGCAAGTGTGTCGTGTTGCTAACTTTCTGTTCAAAGGAAAAGCTGACCTAGTTTTGCTTGAAATTGATAAGACTAAGCTCGACTGTGATGTCGTTAATGAAGACCTGTACGAAAGTGGTGAAATGTTTCCACATATTTATGGTGAGTTGCCTTGGAATTCAGTTATTGCCATACACGAATTTCCGTGCAACGAAATTGGAGAGTTTGAACTACCAAAGTCGATCGACGTATAACTGACGCTGTAAGGAAAACAAACTCGATAGTTTTAAAATCTGAAGGTAATCTTAATTCATGTTTAACTTATCCACTTGATCGTTGTCATCTCTGATTTTAAGTAGTTCCAAAGATGTAGAAATTTTCTGTCTCTATTATCAATTTGACACAAGGAAATAATCTCAAATGCTCAAGCTGAATATTTAATTTCTTAGAATGACAATCGCTAGAAAATATCAATCGGGTAAAAGTTTTTTATTAACAATAGGTTTAATATTGGGAATCTCGATCTTAGGACTGAGTTTGATTGCCAGCATTACCTGGGGTGCAGCCGATATTGCCTTTAACGATATCTATGATTCCTTTGCGACATTTGATGGTTCGACCAATCATTTAATTATTCGTACCGTTCGTTTACCGCGATCGCTGATTGCTATGTTAGTTGGCGCATCTTTGGCAGTAGCAGGGGCAATTATGCAAGGACTTACCCGCAATCCTTTAGCTTCTCCTGGTATCTTAGGAGTCAATGCAGGAGCAGCTTTTGCGGTGGTAG
>CAYXWE010000852.1:0-2215 GCA_964468145.1 uncultured Pleurocapsa sp. | reverse complement strand
CTTAACCAGAATTTAGACGCTCTTCCTCCACCAGTTATGCGAATGGTGCTAGTAATTCAAGAATGCGGTCTGCGGGTAGGAGAACTGCTTCAGTTGAGATTTGATTGTTTAAAACAGGATGCTCAAAGTGGTTGGTTTCTCCAATTTATGCGTTGGAAACTACTGCGAGAAGATACCATTCCCATTTCGGCGGAATTAGCTGCGGTGATTAGGGAACAACAACAGTTTATCCGCGACCAGCTAGGAGATGAATTCGACTATTTGTTTTCTGCCAGAACCAAAGGGAGAAATTTTCAATGGTCAACTGAATTTGTAGCTGCTCCGAAAGTGATGGCTCTGGGAACTTTTATGGAATATATCAAAAAGCTAGCTGAAAAATTCGAGATAAGAGACGCTAATGGTAAACTCTGGAACTTTCAAAGTCATCAATTTCGCCACACTGTTGGCACTCGCATGATTAACAATGGCGTACCACAGCATATTGTTCAGCGTTATTTAGGGCATATCTGTCCCAGAATGACCTCTGTTTATGCCCACATCTACGACCAAACTCTCAAGAAAGAAGTAGAGCAGTTTCACGCTAAAGTTGTCAACATCGCAGGAGAGGTTATTCACTCAGATCATCCCGAACTTGATGAAGACCTCGATTTACAGTGGTTGAAACGCAAAATATTAGGTGAAGTTCTTCCCAATGGCTACTGTGGACTACCCGTGAATCAAACTTGTTCTAAAGGTAACGCCTGTTTGACCTGTGGCGATTTTCGTACCACACAGGAGTTTTTAGAACAACACCAAGAACACAGAGAGCGCATATTAAAGGTAATAGACAAAGCTCAAGCTAATAATTGGCAGCGTCAAATCCAGGTCAACTCTGACATCCTCCAGAATTTAGATAAAATAATTGACGCACTGGAGGAAGATAAATGAGCGGTAGAGAAAAGCGAATCGCAACACTTAATGCGGTTCAAGAACAAAGAAAACAAAATTGTCTAGTTAGAACCGAAAAAGCGATCGCCCAAATCCAGAAAAAAGGGCAGCGACTTTCTTTTGCTAATATTGCCAGAGCAGCCGATGTGAGCGTGAGCTATCTCTACAAGTACCCAGAGATTAAACAGCGCATTCAAGACTTGAGAATAGAGCAAGAACGAAATGGGAAGCCAGCTACCCCACAAACTCGTTCTGATAAGTCTAGCCAGGTCATTATCAACCAACTCAAAGAAAGGATTAAAAAACTACAAACAGAAAGAGATAGTCTACGTCGCATCAATCAAGGATTGGCTGGTAGAGTCTATCATCTTCAGAATGTAGAGGACTTAGTGGAAAGACTGAGGGCTGAGAATACATTGCTGAAAGAACAAATGAATGAGAGTCGCGAAAGATAATACCTCTCATCAACTCTCATTCTTTCCCTATATAACCGTCAAAGTCATCTTCAGTTCTTGATGAAATTTGTGGAGGACACTTTTAGAGTATTCATTGATAGAAGGATAGGGATGACCTTTGTACCACTGAATCTTAGTAGATTTGTAAAGTCGAGGATTGCCAGAGTACCATTGAGCAGCAACTCTCATAACCGCAATATCTAAGTCTCCATTGCTTGCTTTTAGAGCATTCTGTAAATATTGACCGACTTTAAAATCGATAATTTTCAACTGAAGTTCGGGATTTTCAAGAAATTGCTTGGGAGTAATTTCGTAACCCAAGGCTTCTTTCGACCAAGGAGCAATATTGAATGGCATTACTTGAGCGAATCCTAAAGCTCCTGAGTGGACGTTGACTGCTTTGTAGTTGTAGTCTGATTCCTGACCAATAATCGCACGACGTAGACTAAGAACAATTAAATCAAGCTGTTTCTCATCAATTCTATTGGAGATGCCGTGAGATATTGGTAAATAGCTCACAGGCTCACTCAATTCTCTTGCATTATCTTCACAAAATTGCGGTTGTTCTACATCTGTTTCATCGATTTTACGTGGAGTATATACTTTAACCTCAACGTTAATCAATAAAAAGATCATGGTTGCTGAAAGCAGTGTAAAAAGTCTCATTTAATGCTCATAGAACTCATCTATAAGCATTAAAATCAATGAGTTTTTACTTATGATTGAGTTATTGTTTGACTTCTAACTGACTTCTAACTGACTTTGAAAAAAATCTTATGGGTCGTTCTTTACAGGTTTGCGAAAAATACAAAGATAAGGTTAAAAAGGCTCTT
>CAYXWE010000851.1:0-2215 GCA_964468145.1 uncultured Pleurocapsa sp. | reverse complement strand
ATTAGAAAAAGGTAGTTAGAGTTAAAGACATAGAGCAAAAAAAACACAACAAATTATCATCGCCAATTTAGTAGAAAAAAACCAAAGATACATTTCAAAACTAGAGCAGTTTGTCTTGTTAGGCGATCGCTACTAATTTTTGTTCGAGCGAATTCTATTTCACTTGAGTTATAAGTATGATTGAATCTATTTTTCAACCAACCATCAACACCACTCATAAAAGCACTTCAAAAATATCCCAGCCTCAAATTTGGATACGCCGTCTAGTCTGGAAAATTGCGATCGCGACTTTACTATTGATGGCAGTAGGTAGTGCTACTAGAGTAATGAACGCAGGATTAGCCTGTCCTGACTGGCCTTTATGTTATGGCAGCCTCGTACCAACCAAACAAATGAACCTCCAAGTATTTCTAGAGTGGTTTCATCGTTTGGATGCTGCTGTTATTGGCGTTAGCGCGATCGCTTTGTCTGGTTTATCCTGGTGGTATCGCAAAGTACTACCCCGTTGGTTGCCTTGGGCGAGTACTTTTGCTCTGTTTTTAATCGTGTTTCAGGGAATCTTAGGTGGCTTAACGGTTACTCAATTATTACGTTTTGATATTGTTACCGCCCATCTTGGTACGGCACTGTTATTTTTTACCACCCTAATCGTTATCGGTACTGCTTTACTACCTTACCAAGGTACAAGAGCAGCAGGTAAACTAAGCTGGATTGGTTTGACTGCAGTAGTTTTAGTTTATTTACAAAGTATCCTCGGCGGTTTAGTCGGCTCTCGTTGGGCATTACATCAGTGTTTTGCAGGCTCGCAATTATGTAGCGTCATGAATGCTCATATTATCGGAGTTGTACCACCTACCCTAGCTACCATATCTGTAGTATGGTTTGCTTGGAAAACTGCTGGTTTGCACAAATACTTGCGAGTCTTGGCTAACTCCGCATTCACACTAGTAGGGCTACAAATTTTGTTGGGTATCGCAACCTTCAAGCTACATCTCCAGGTTGAACCTTTAACCGTTACTCATCAAGCAGTAGGAGCAAGTTTATTGGGTGTATTAGTCGCTTTTACTGTTTTAGCAATGCGAGATAAAGCAACTAGCTAGTGATTTAACAGCAAAAAAAATCAGCATCGCAACCATAAAGCACAGCAATCAATTTTAGGAAAAATTATAATGACAGGGACAAGTCTTGCTCGCAGCAATCAAAACTTTAGCGAAGTAATTAAAAGCTATTATCAGCTAACCAAACCTCGTATTATTCCCCTTCTGCTTATTACCACTGCAGCCTCAATGTGGATCGCCTCCGATGGCAAAGTAGATCCATTATTGTTGGTAGTTACCCTTTTAGGAGGAACATTAGCAGCAGCGAGCGCGCAAGTATTAAATTGTATTTACGATCGCGATATTGACTATACTATGACGCGGACGCGCAAACGTCCTATCCCCTCTGGTAAAGTTCAACCCCTCCACGCTCTCATTTTTGCTGGGGTATTAGGCATACTTTCTTTTTCTTTATTAACTGTTTTTGCCAATTTATTATCTGCATTATTGGCAATGTCTGGCATCATATTTTATATGCTGATATATACCCACTGGCTGAAACGCCACACTACTCAAAATATTGTTATCGGTGGTGCAGCAGGCTCGATTCCGCCTTTGGTTGGTTGGGCTGCAGTGACGGGTGAATTGAGTCTTGTACCCTGGTTATTGTTTGGTCTAATTTTCCTATGGACACCCCCCCACTTTTGGGCTTTGGCTTTAATGATTAAAGAAGACTATGCAGAAGTAAACGTACCTATGCTACCCGTAGTTGAGGGAGAAGAAGTTACCGCCGATCGAATTTGGATTTACAGCCTGTTGGTTGTTCCCTGTAGTTTGTTGTTGATGTATCCTGTGGGCAATCTAACTATCGTCTATGGCGCGATCGCGACTTATTTGGGAGCGAAGTTTCTCTACAAAGCTTGGTCGTTAAAACAAGATCCTGCTAACAATCAGTTAGCCCGTGGAATGTTTAAATATTCTATCTTCTACATGATGTTATTGTGCGTCGCGATTATCGTCGATACTTTACCGATTACTCACAATTTATTAGGCACGATCTTTACCTGTGGTGGGTAAGCGCGGACAATTAATTTCGGCGATGGACGTAGCTTTATTAGTCTGACTATTTAAAGCTACGTTTTTTTTTGGTAGATAATCAGCAATGATTGTAAGGCGCG
>CAYXWE010000850.1:0-2217 GCA_964468145.1 uncultured Pleurocapsa sp. | reverse complement strand
AACATCTGTATGTTACTTAATAACATCGTTAGACATTTTGTAATTACTAATAAATATAACTTTTAGTTTTTTTATGTAGGTACAAAATTGTTTAAGCTCATCACTAACTATTTACATTAATCTGCCTAATACCGTACTTTAAATTGCTTACACTATTTTACATTTTGTAAGTAATACTCAAGAGCGATCGGGGTGCTATTGTCTTGTTGATTACAATAATTAGTACGGTGTTTGATAGACGTACAACGTTAGTTTACATTTTGTCATACGAGTGAGTCGGATAATTGAGCTTAAGCAGCCCGCTCGCCCATGAACTCTTGCATTTCTTTCCACTTGTACCAACCCCAGCCAGCTTTATAACCCAATCTACGGGCTATTTCTCGCCAGTCTCCTAAGCTCAATTCTAGTTCGGGTAATTCTTTTAGCTGATGATAGATCCAGCCTTTTTGGTATCCTTGTAACGCACTCCAGTCAATTAGTTGCTGCACTATATACAGTTTATGCTCGTTATATTCGGTGTCGAATTCGGTAAAGTTGGCAGGGACGATTTCTACGACTTTTAATCGTTTTAGTTTCTTACCGCTTTTTTCGGTTTCAAAGATGAACTTAACATTACAGTTGGGACAGGTAGCCAGACATCTATCTCGCTCACCCCCAGTTGGTCTAAATACATGATGGCACTCAGGGCAACCAATAGCCCACTTACCGTTCTTGAGACTAATAGGATCGAGACTCCAGGAGATCTCGTCATCGGGCCAGGGTAGATTGAGATGGGTATCTGTATGGTCGATTATTATCGCGGTTTCTTTATCGGGTGCGGGTCTTAAGGCTCTGCCAATGGCTTGAAACCACACAATTAGGCTTTTAGTAGGGCGCACAAGCTGTATGGCTTCAATCCCTGGTATGTCTACCCCTTCGGTGACAATAGAGTGTTGGCATAAAACTAGAATTTGCCCAGATTCAAAAGCTTTTAAAAGGGCAATTCTTTCTTTTTTGGGGGTTTTACCGTCTAGGTGCATCGCGGGTATTCCTGCATTCCTAAAGCCTTGGGCTAATTCTTTAGAATGCTTGACACTTACGGCAAACAAAACCGTTCTTTTGAGATAAGCGTGGGTTCGCCAGGTATCGACAGCATCGCCAATAATTAGAGTTTTCTCTACATACTCTGCTAGCTGTTTCTGGTTATAGTCCCCTGCTGTCGTCCTAATCTTGGCATTGGCTGCATCGATGAAGTTGGATGGGGAATAGATTTTAAAGGGGGCGAGATACTTTTTTTCGATTAATTCAAGTACCGATGAACCTTTAATTAAAACATCAAATCCAGGCGTACCGCTATAGAGATAGCGCAAACCCCTACCGTCAGTTCTGGCTGGTGTAGCAGTGCAGCCTAAGATATATGCGCCCCGTTCTCTGTAGTGCCTCATGACAGTGGCATAGGTTTTACTATGACAGTGGTGAGCTTCGTCAAAGATGACTAGAGATGCTGGTGGTGGGTTGCGACGAACTAGGGTTTGAATGCTGGCGACTTGAATTGGGCTGTCTGGGTTGGGTTTTATTCCTGACTTAATTATGCCAATGGGCAGAGCGGTTACTGTTTCTAACTTTGATGCTGCCTGAGTTATTAGTTCGGTGCGATGGGCAATAACTAACACTGGTTCGCCCATAGCAATAAATTCATTGGCTACTGCTGTGAAGATAATCGTTTTACCTGCCCCTGTAGGAAGCTGCATTGCCACAGCATTATATCCATTAAACCAATGATCGAATATTTGTTGAACGATATCTATTTGGTAATCTCTTAACTGCGGAGCGGTAATTTGGGGGACAGTCATAGTCGGCTCTCTACAAATGCTTCGGCAACACTCTTTGGTTATATATTTATAGCAAACGAATTTAACCTGTGCGCCCAAGGGTGAATAGTTTTAGAGTTTTGTTTGACGTTGTAAGCGTTTTTTATATACGCCGTTTTACAATTGGTAAGTAAAAAAGTCAAATAAACCGCCAAAGAATCGTTTTCAGGAACACTTATTAATACGTCGTCATAATTTGTTCTTACATTGTCTAACTTTACGTAAAACAAACCTTTATAACGACAAGCCCCAGCCTTTATCTTTTGTGTTACGGGTTCTTTCTTGCTCTATAGTCTGCTGTAATAATTCATTCCAATCTTTGCCCTGTTTGGGTACATGGCGAGATATCTTGGATTTTGAGGGTGCT
>CAYXWE010000849.1:0-2217 GCA_964468145.1 uncultured Pleurocapsa sp. | reverse complement strand
GGAATTTTTTCATGTACGGCGTGCAGTTCAAATGCCACCATATCAAAAAGTAGGCTTGAATTAATAGAGTTTACATTTACGGCGTTGCTGGATCGAGATATGATTTTAAACTTTGCTTACTAAGCAAATTAATTAAAAAGCTAAGAGCTAAGAGCTACGAACAGATTACTTTGAGCGTGGGAGATGCTCTGAGTTTAAGAGCATATCTAACCACGCTGTTAAGTTTCATACTTTAAATCAGCAACGCCACATTTACTTGCTACTTACTACTTCTTCGCGAGAAGATAACTGTTCCACTTCAGCAGTAATTTGTTCTATTTCTGCTTTGATGTTGGCGGTTTCGCGATCGATCGCTTGGCTGGCTGCGATTTTTTGGCTTAATTCTTCTTGTTTGGGTCGAATAACTTCTGCAAACTGTTGCAGACACTTATTTAATTCTGCTGCTAGGGTATCTTTGAGGGTTTTAGTATAGTTCTCTTGGAGAGTGCGATAGGTTTGCTCTAAGTCTGCTTTAACTCTTTTGCGCTGTCTGGGTAGGGCATTAAAACTCATCAAGCCAAATAAACCTGCAATGACAAAGGCGGTAGCATCAGCCGAGGCTGCATTAAATAATAATTGTCCCCCAAAACCCGTAGCAGCAGCGGTAATTCCCAATCGCCAAAAACTATCTAAACCTTCTTCGGCTGCATATTTTATTTTGGCTGCAAATTCATCTACCTCTAGCTTTTCAGTATTAATGGGAGGAATGGACAGCGCGCCATCAGATATAGTAATGGCAGTGGCAAGATCTTCCTTGGCTTCTCTAACAATGCGATCGCGATATTTGAGGAAAGTTGCGGTTGCTTCGGAAAATATTGCTTGAAGATTTTTATCTAGTTGTATATTTTTGAGGGTTTTTGCCAGTCTTTCTTCGAGCAAGTCATCTTCTTTAGTAATTCGGCGTTTGAGGACGGTGAGAAAACCCGTACTGTCATCAATTAGATTATCTGTCTCCTGAATTAAATTATTAAATAGATCGTCAATATTATCTCTAAAGATACCAAACAGTAGATTGTATTCCTCCAGTCTCTCTTCAATTCTGCGGTTCGTGCGATCGAAGATAACTTTCTCGGCTGCAAGTTTGGACTGTATCCCTTGATTTTGTTTTTCTAAGTCTTGGAGATACACCAGTAAGGAATTTTGTGGCCCTTTCAGTTTTAGTTTGACCTTTTCTCCTTCTGCTAAAAACGCTAGGAGAAAACCCTTTAATTCATCAATACCGACTCCAGTTTGGGCGGAGATAGCAAAGACGGGAGGCATTTCGGCTAATATTTTGCCCAAACCCTCACTAACGTATTCGCGGATTTGTCTGGCTTCGTCTTCTTTTACCAAATCTATTTTGTTGATTGCTACAATAATCTTCCGCGCCCAGGTGCGATCGACTAAAGTAAGAAAGTCTTGTTCGGATTTACTTAGAGGACGCTCGACTGAAGTCACAAATAGAATTATATCTGCTTGCTGTAAATAGTTTTCGGTTAATTCTTGGTGCTGTTCGATAATCGAATTTGTTCCAGGACTATCAATAAACACTAATCCGCCAAAACCTTCTGGTTTATAGGATTCTATCTCTTTAGTAGTAGGCAAAAAACCGACATTAGCTATATCTTGACTGTTTAACTGGTTGAGCAGACTAGATTTACCTGCATTAAACTCACCACAGATAAAAATGGAAAAGGGGTTAGCTAGCTGCTGCTTGAGAATTGCCGTATCGGGACTAAGTTCGGGAAAAAGTACCTTTGCCTCCACAAAAAGACCTTCAACTTTCTCAATGATTTCTAAACTGCGGTCAAAAAGCTGTTGCTGTTCTCCTGAAAGAGTAAGAGGCATAAATTCTCTTCCTTAATTGCGCTCGATGTAGGTACTGCTTTTTATTAATAGCAGTTTTTTCTAGCAAATGCTCTTAGACTTTAAGATTAACTAAGATTTGTTTGTAGCATGGGGACTTTTGACACGCAGTAGACCTATGGGCATGAATGATTTTGATAATTTAAAGTTTATGGTTTTTTGTCTTTTGTTTTTCGTAATAGCGCGATCGCACCCACGAAGGGAATGATTTATGCGCATAAGTCTAGTATTTGCGATCCTAGTTAAAAGATCTGTTCCCAGGCGCGATCGCCTTTGTTTTGAGTTAATATTTAGCCTTCTTTATTGCTCTTGTCGGTGTGGCTCTAAATATTG
>CAYXWE010000848.1:0-2219 GCA_964468145.1 uncultured Pleurocapsa sp. | reverse complement strand
AGGTATTTTATTAAACCCAGGAGATAATATTTATTGCGTCTACGAATCAGTCATGCAATACAATGATAATTGGTGGTATGTATTAGATTCTTTTGACGAAATTTTGTTTGATTACGATTGGGAATGTACTGCTTTTATTTCTTTTCATATCAATAGAACAAGTGCAAAAAAAGCAGCCTACGAATTTCACAAAAGAGAAGTATCAACCCAGCATGATATTTGTTTTCACAATATTAATGATGTTGGAACAAATGATGATACTTTTAGAGAAGATTTTGAATATATTTATGACTGGTGTAATAGGCATAATATACCCGTTAGAGTACCAAATAAAAATAGTGGTGAATACGATCGAATAAATCTGAATCGGCTTGCATTGTCGCTAGAAGAATGTATTGAAGAATCTTTACTAAAAGAGCAAAAATACGATTTATTAGCCCAATTATGGCTCGATGCAGTGGGAAGCTTTGCATTTGTGCAGCCAATGGTCGTTCAAGAAAGAACATATTTAAAATATATTTAAAATTAGCCAATAATATTTAATGTTAGGTCTTAGTATTACTGCGATCGGACTTCGCCCTATTGATGAATGTTTGGCGATTTGGCAGAAATTACGACAATCAATGGAGCTTGACTTTTTAGAATTAGCCATTGGTAGTGCTTGCGATCGCAATTTAGATTATTTAGATATTCCTTTAGTTATTCACGACTCTTGTTTGTATGAAGGGAGAATGCGCCATCGCTTAGATATTTTCACTCCTCAAACATGGCTAGTATATCGAGAATTTATTAGTAGTCATGATGTTCGTGCTGTATCTCTTCATCCACCACTAAAAAAATACTGTAGTCAAAAAGAATTAGAAGTTGCTATGAATAAGATGGAGCATATTTTTAAAATACCTGTATATCTAGAAATAATGCCTGATGCTGACTATTGGTGTTCTAGTATTGAAACTTTGATTGATTTCCCTTTGTTGCTAGATGTCTCTCATGTCAATATTTGGCATCGAGGTAATTTAAAGTTAACTCAAGAAACCTGTTTATCGCTATTACAATCCCATCCGATAAAAGCAATCCACCTCAGCCATAACCAAGGAAAAAGAGACAGTCACGATCTAATTCCTCAATCTATTTGGTTTGATTCTTTAATCGATGAATGGCAAAAACAATATCTAGTAACCTATGAAAGTTTGCCTGCAAATTATGGGGGTTACGAAAGACTAGACAAGCAGACAGCATTTTCTAAACTCTAGGCAATGCTAGAATCAACTTGTTTTTAGTAGAATGCCCCCATGTTTTCACCAGAAGATAATCCCAACAGCGATCGCGACATAAACTCAGAACAAAATATAGACAATATTGATGCCAACCTGTCCCCCAAAAATGTTGCTATTCGTAAAAAACAGCTTGAAGATATTTTTATTAAGCTAATTGCTTTTGGTTTGGCTGTTGGTGCAGTTTTAGGAGTTGGGGCGTATTTTATAATTAGTAAGTTGGGGCTAAATAAAAAACCTTACGAAATCGAGCAGGAAAAAAGGGAACAGCAGCAAAAAGAAATAAAACAAGAACAAGCTTTCTTTCCTCAGATAGATGACTTCCCCCGTATTCCCCAATCGAAGAAAATTTAACTTTCTTGATGCTGTTTAATCCAGTTCAACAAGATAGGATTAACTATTTCAGGTGCTTCATCTTGGGGACAATGACCCAAACCTTCTAGGGGAATAAATTGATCTACAGTAGGTATCTCTGCCAATTCCCTACCCATTGCTACGGGTTCCCAGGGATCTTCTGTACCCCATAATAAAGCTGTAGGACAAGTCAACTTAGGTAATAAATCTTCTGGTAATGGCCCTTGAGAATAACGAGTAAAAGCCAGGAAAACATCCGCTGCACCTCTATCTTTAGCGGGCTTCATCAAAATATCGATCAACTCATCGGTAACCGCTTCTCGACGACGATAAGCCTGCAATAAAATATTGCGGACTACCTTGGGTTTGGCAATTTGCTTAAAAAAGAAACCGCCAATTTGTTTATTACCCAATACCTGCTGCATCACCATCGAACCATAATTACGATACCAAGGCAAAGTAACTCGTTTGCGATCGTGCAACAATCTAATCGAGCAATTAATCGCTGCTACCCCCAAAGCCAATTCGGGGTTATCCACCGCAGTTTGCATCACTACAATACAGCCAATAGAATTACCAACTAAAAAAGCA
>CAYXWE010000847.1:0-2224 GCA_964468145.1 uncultured Pleurocapsa sp. | reverse complement strand
AACGACTAACGACTAACGACTAACGACTAACGACTAACGACTAACGACTAACAACGCTTCTTTAATCCTGTCATTACGAATTTCACCATTATGGGCAACGCAAGCACTATTGGTAATGTCATCGGCAAAATCTAGCTCTAGTTCGCCATCTTTGGTTAAATGTTTGACCACATTCAAGAGATTCTTGGCATACATTTGGCTAGTGTTGACAGGTACAGTACCAGGAAGATTGGTTAAGCCAATGATGGTTACGCCATGAGAGGAAACATTTTTACCAGCTTCGCTACAGGCACAATTACCACCACTTTCGGATGCCAAATCGACAATTACCGAACCTGGTTTCATTTGCGCTACTGTATCTTCAGTAATTAATAGTGGTGCAACTTTTCCAGGTACTTGCGCTGTAGTAATCACCACATCCGCTTTGGCTATATAGGGACTCAAACCCTGACGAATAAGCTCTTGAGTATCCCCAGAAACCTGCTTGGCATAGCCTCCTTCAGCTTCGGTAGTTTCTTCAAGATTAATTTCAATAAAGTTACCACCAACACTCTGAACTTGTTCTTTGACTGTCGGACGAATATCAAAAGCATCCACTACTGCCCCTAGTCTTCGGGCTGTGGCGATCGCCTGTAGCCCAGCTACCCCTGCACCTAAAACTAGTACTTTGGCTGGCGGAATTGTGCCTGCTGCGGTAGTCATCATGGGAAAGATACGCGGTAAACTAGCTGCTGCTAATAACACCGCTTTATAGCCCGCAATATTAGCCTGAGAAGACAATGCATCCATGCTTTGAGCGCGAGTAGAACGAGGAATGAGTTCCATGCTAAAAGCAGTCACCTGCCTTTGAGCAAGCTGTTGAGTAATGGTAGGATCGCCTAGAGGATTGAGGAAACTGATTAAGGTTGCCCCTGGTTTGAGCCAATTGATTTCTAACGAACCATCTTGCTTATTTGGTGGATTAACTTTGAGTAAAATATCTGCTTCGCCCCAAAGTTGGGCAGAATTACTGATTACTGTTGCGCCTACCGCTTCATAATCAGCATCTTCGTAACCCGCACCCAAACCAGCACCCGCTTCTACCAACACCTCAAAACCTTGTTTGACTAAACGAGATATAGTATCGGGAACTTGGGCTACTCGAAACTCCCCTAGCTCGTTTTCTTTAGCAACGGCTATCTTCATCTAATTAATTCTCCTAAATGCTTGTTTGTTATTGGTTATTAGCCATTTACTTGGTAACGAATAACAAAAGACTAATAAAAAAGTACAAAAAATCTAGCTTGATAAACTTATACCAGAGCAACTATAGGCAGGGAGTAATTTTGCACTCAGGTTAAATTAGTTAAGACTGTACTTATGAGCCTGAAACTTAGCTATAGATACGATCGATGAATTTCGATTGGGACAACAGACGAGTATTATTACTTATAAATGCGGGTTTTTTGAGTTCTTTTTCAACGAATCAATAGGAGAAACCCTATTTAATCAATCCATATAATCGAATTTTCTAGCTCTTCAATTGGCTGAACGCTACACTCCTGAAAAACATCTTCATAACAGCCTGAATAATTATTTGTTTTAACTTGCTGTTTTAGAGGTTTAAATTGGCGGGAACTAGTGCGATAATGACTTATAAAAGGTGAGGCAGCCATTTCTTTAGGACATAAATTCATCAAAAAATAATCAAGGGTAGTTGATTTTAGTAATCCTTTAAGTACGGCAACAGTTCCAAAGCGAATGCCTGTTTGTTGATGCTCTTGGAATATTATTTCAATATCCTTTTCAGACAATAATGCAGATTGTTTTAAATAGAATCCTAATGGATTTTTTCTTGATTGTTTAATGAGGGTTTGCCAGTCTTGAGCGAAAAAATCAGCCGTTTCTTGCTTAATCCAACCACGTAAAGCCAAAATCTCTCCCAAACGTAAATTGGAATAATACGATTGGTCTTGTAATGCTAATTCCAATTGAAACGAAGAAACTAAGTCTGCCTCTAGCAGATACATTCCTAAAGGCTTAGACTGGACAATATTATGTAATTTAAACTTTTGAGAAATCTTCATGATAGTTTTCTTGATAAGAATTAAAATATTTTTATCAAACTTGTAAGGTAGCTTGAGCGAAATAAGATTCGAGTAGGTATAAAATAAAAATGTAAATCTTGCTTAAGAGATTATATTACTGGCAAAATAGTAAGTTATCCGTGATCTCGATCGATACC
>CAYXWE010000846.1:0-2224 GCA_964468145.1 uncultured Pleurocapsa sp. | reverse complement strand
GCTATGCCTTTATGCAGGCTACGGGAATGGTGAACGACCATACAACTAATTGTTTTCGTTATAAAGAAATTAGCGCGATGAAACCCGTAGTAAACTTTGAGCATTAAAAAATAATCATCGCGATTTCAGAAATCGTTCAAAGCTTTTTATACCAGTCACTCTGTTGTCTTGGCTCGAAGTAACCAATAATAGAATTAGGATTGACAATACAAAGCTGAATATGGTTTTTGTTGAGAAACCCCGCACCTGGATATAGTTCATTACCTTCTGGGAACATACCTCTGACTGAATCGATAAAGTTTGGATGGCACTGTATTTGTTTCTTGTTTTCACCACTCATATCGGACAGTCCCAGTTCTTCGGCGATGCCTTCATTATTGAGTTGATGCAACCTTAAAATGACTTGACAATCCAATTCTCGAACAAAACTTACTCCATTAACAAGTACTCGATTTTGGGGTATAGCTTTGCCAACTTGTTGAAATTCTGTTTCTAATATTGTGTATATAGTCTTAACAGTTTGAATATGTTCGTAGTCGAGTAAATCGAGACAGTTACCTAGTTTAATGAATGCGCCGACTACTGCTGGCTGTGAAATATTTTTGCTAGCTTTTGCCCACTCCAAGGCACGCTGGTAGCTGCCTTCCCAGAAGTAAATCCCATGTCCGAGCCAATCATAGTCATTTTCACTTCTAACAAGAGCTTCACCATGCTTGATGACTCGTTCGGCAACAGAGCGCTCGCATCCGTGAAAACCAACGACAATTTCTGGGGAAACGTACACTTAGTTAGGGAAATTAAATTTACGAACGTTTCCCTGCTCGTCTAGAATGCCAGCTTCAGTCAAGGAACGAATAATATATTCGTCGGAGGTATCATTTAACTCTACTTGAGTAAGATGAGCCTGTTTTGGAGGATTGGATTTTATTGGTTTGCCCTGGAGAGCAGCTAATCTCCGTTCCAGAGTTTCTTGTAGGTCGAACATTATCAGTTAGAAAGGATTCTCTTAGCTATAGTTTAACCTGTTATCAACAAGAAGTTAGACCGATCGGGTTATTTGAATCATGAAGAATCCATTTGGTAAGAAGTATCCCAATATTGCCCGTTGGGTCGAAGAACATGAGGGAGTGCTTGAGCTTGGCTGGCATGAGGATAATCCCATGAATTCTTTTATTGCTGCCTTTGATTGTGGAGGAGAAGCTTGGTATGGCAAAGAAAGTTACGAGAGCATTGATGCTGCGCTACTGGATGCGGATAATGCCCTGGCAGGAGTTTTGAAAGACATTTATGGGGAATAAATTCTGGAGATTAAAAAGTTATATCAATCTTGGCAGCAGGATTATTTTCTTGGGAATTGAGAACGTGGGTATAGATAGCAGTAGTTTTTGGATCGCTGTGTCCCAGAAAATCCTGCACTTCTCTTAGATCCGAACCACTTCTTAATGCTAATGTACCTGCCGTATGGCGGAGACTATGGGGTGAAAGACTTCGCTCTAGATCGGTGTGTTTTAGATTACATTTTTCTAGATAGCCATCAATAACATGACCGATGCCACTTCTAGATAAACGTTGACCGTAACGACGATTAGATAAAGAGATAAACAATGGACGGTCAGCATTTACCTTTTCTCCACTTTGAGCGCGAGCTTGACGATACTCTACTATTTCCTGAGCTAGATCGGGGCGTAAAATAGCAGTTCTAATGCTGTTTTTACCATCCAGCTTAAGATAATGCTGACCTCCCGATTGGCTAATATCTCCCAAATTAACCCGATACATTTCGACGCTGCGACAACCTTGGAGAGCCATACAAGCTAGTAGAATGCGATCGCGCAATACCTGTACTTGGGCAATTTTATCTCCACGAATTTTGTAAGTAGGAGCGACGCTATCAAATATCTGCTGTAACTCTTCCTCGGTCAGATACTTGATGGTGCTACCAACTTCCCGCTTTTCCCTTGGTGCTTTTACCCCGACAACGGGATTGTCTTTGACCAATTTATCTGCCAAACAAGCGGTATAGAAGTGCTTGATAGAGATTAGAGACAAACGTATTGTGGGGGATGTTTTGCTACCATCAACCAAATGTTTGCGGTATTCTAGAATATTTTCCTTGGTAATAAGGGCTGGATAAAGCTCCCGCTCTCTGCACCAACTAAGAAATCGATAAACCCGACTGCGGTAGGTTTTAACTGTATCGTTACTGGCATGACCATTAGCAATA
>CAYXWE010000845.1:0-2231 GCA_964468145.1 uncultured Pleurocapsa sp. | reverse complement strand
CCTGCAAAGATATTTTTGACATCAATAGCAGATTCTTGCTTGAGTTTTTCTAAAATAGCCTGTAAACTTGCTTGCAACTTCAACTTAATCTCTGCCATCGAACTCAAGCGATCGCGACAAGATTTTAAATAGCTCAAGTCATTTTCTAAAGACTCGATCTCCTGCTGGATTTTTGCTGCATCTTGGGAAATGGCATTATTACGCAGATTGAGATCGTCTCTCATGGCTAAAAGATGATTGCGACTCAAGTTTAAAGCATTACTCATACATTGAGGTGCAGCGTTTTTCATCAGTTCGGCGATCGCTTTAATGGTAAACGGTGCAAATCCAGATTTTTTCCAGAGTTTGACCGCCTTTTTTTTCATAATTTTGACTGTTATATCTTCTAACTCTTCATCCCAGTCAATTCCCAATACTTCTTCCGCCAGGGCAGTTAAAGATTGAATTTGTAATAGTTGAATTTTGGGATTTTGCTGCACTTCTAATAAAAATCTCGTAGCGGTAAAGGCGCGTACTGCAGCCACTTCAAAAATATGACTGCCATCCCCGTCACTCAAGCCAAGATCCGCAATTACAAAGTTTTTTATCTGTTCGGGAGTCATATCGCCCTCGCGACGCTGATCTACCTTATTCACCAGAATATAAAGGTTATCTTTGCCAATAGACTCGATTACAGGTTGAATTTGCTGTTTGATACTTTCTGCTGCTTCGCTGTTGAGTTGAGTAAAATCTAGTACTACCAAGACAATGGAACTACGACGCAGTTGTTCTTCTACTACCGCAGTCAGGCGCATACCTTCCCCTGCTTCGTTTGGGCCTGGAGTATCGATAATCGTCAAACTACCCGATGTGGCTGCTTGCTTGTTGCGATTGATATTTAGCCAGGGGGTATGAATTTTGGGAATATCCTGTAATTTTCCTAAAGGATCTTCCCTCGGATCGATAACGCTACAGAGTCTAATTACATGATTGAGACGATTTAAAGTATCAGATATTGCCTTACGCCCCACAACTTGGGGACTGAGGGTAGATTCATTTGAGGTAACAATTTGAGTAAATAAATCGATTAAATGAGGATAGCGATCGAGACGTTTTTGTAGGGGTTCGATACCTACTCGCTCCGCTTCTTGTTTGAGTTTATTTTCTAAGCTAGAAAACAAATCTAAAGTTGCTTCGGTTAAATACAAGGTTGCCTCAGTTGCTTCGCGCTCGAAGACAATTTCGGTAGGAATGGTGGTCATTGCTACCGCACAGCTAGGCAGCAATTCTTGCCCTGCGATGGCATTGATAATAGTTGATTTGCCCGCTTTCATAGGGGCGACAATTGCCATCCTAAGATGAAGTTCGGCAACATTTTGTCCCGCAGCCGTAATTTGCGACTGAAATTGCTCGTATTTAGACTCGCTTAAGTTGTCTAGATCGGTCTGGGTACTATCGATTAAAAGATTAATTTCATCTAGTAGACTAATTACATCCTGTTGTAAATTATCTACATTGATTGTTGCCTGCTGCGGGGTATGTTGAATCTCAACTTTACTGCCTACCATCTCGTTTGATTGTGTATTAAAACTTTTTTCGAGTGTGGCATATTTATTAGTAATGAACCTCCGTATAAACCTCTGGAGGCAATATAGGTATTTGTACTTCAGTAAAAAATAGGATGGTTCGGTCTTTTAGAATTTAAAAAAAGCATAAATACTGAAGGATTATTAACGATCGTCAGCTGATTTTTCTTAACCTTGGCTATATCAAACTACTTAAATAAAGTTAAGCTATGTATCTTTTGTTATTAATGAATCCAGAGAGTGTTAAATTAGTAATTGAAGCGGAAAAGCTTCCCTGGCAGAGAAATCGGGTTTATCCATAATGTATCCAAAGGAGGAAAGAACCTGACTAATTTAATATCTGTCTCGTTGAATAAAAACAATAACATCCATCTCGAACGCTGATATTTTCTCAGTTGGTAGTAGGGAGATAATTAGCTCGGTAATTATGCCGAGATTAACTTCATTTTTACTAGATAGTTAAGAGAAAAAAACTCAATTAGTAGAGCTTGGATGTTATTGTTATGAGTATATTTATCTTTTGGTTGAGAATAACTTTCTCAAACAAAATTATTCGTTGAGACAGTGAATAACCTGTTGGCGATCGGGCATCTCTTCGTACTGAGGCAAATCGTCTTGAATTTTCCACCAATGAGCCTTTGAACCTGTATAAATATGAAATTCGTC
>CAYXWE010000844.1:0-2233 GCA_964468145.1 uncultured Pleurocapsa sp. | reverse complement strand
GACCAACTATTCGCAGTTCAGGCTTTACCCCCCAAACCAATACTAATGTTGCCCGAGTCGATTTGATGTAAATTGGCAATTAGTTTTGCCAAAGAACTCTTTCCGCAGCCAGATTTACCTACCAAAGCAGTTACTCTACCTCCAGGAATGGTAATACTAAAGTCGGTTAAAAGATCTACTCGACCAGGATAGCTAAAATTAATCTGTTGGCAAACTATGTCTGCGTTGTCTGGAATTTTAACTGATGGTCGATTTTCTTCAGCCAAACCTTCAGAAGTATGTTCGATCACTTCATTAACACGCTGTACCGCAGTCCGTACTCTCGCTATTTCGTCTGCCAATCCGATTATGGTACTAAATAGACCAAAGAAGTTACCGCTCATACTGTTAAAAGCTAGTAGTTGTCCGATACTGAGGCGATCGTCAAAAACCAAAGTACTACCGAACCAGAGTATGGCAATGCTGCTTAGGCTCGAAACTAAACTAGAAAAAGTTCCAGTATAAATGGTAAACTGGGTAGTACGAAAACTTACGTTGGCTAACTTGCCAAAACGCATCTGTAACTCTTCTCGGATTTGAGGTGCAGCAGCAGTAGTTTTAAAGGTGAGCGCACCTTTGAAGGTTTCAACTAGAAATCCCTGATTTTCTGCATCCAAAACCATTACTTGACGGATTTTCTGTTGAAGGGCGGGGAGAAAGACTACTGTAGATAAGGTCATCGCCAGAGCAGCAGCAGTTGCAACTAAAGTCAAAAAAGGACTATAAAAGAGCATTAGTCCCAAAGAAATAATTGAGATAAATATTTGACTCGGCAAGTCTAGAACGAACTGTAAAACCAAATTACTAATCTGCTGGAGATCTCCCAAACGGCTGATAATTTCTCCACTACGACGAGTTTCAAAGTAAGTTAGAGGCAGTTGCAACAGAGTTCTACAAAATTCTAAGATTAATCCCAACTCTATCTTCTCAACAAAATTGCTAACTAAGTTCGACACTATTAAATTTAGTCCCGAACTAATGATATTCATCGTCATTACGGCGATCGCTACTCCTGTCAATAGGTCTCTATCTCCTCTAATCAAAACATCATCAGTTAAGATTTGGACTAAGATCGGATAGGCGAGGGAGAGTAATCCAATTATCTGAACATAAATTAAAGCTTGGATGATTGTGCCTCGATAAGACCAGAATAACCTGGCAATTCTGCCTATATTACTACCTATATTGTCGCTTTTCTGGCTGTAAAAACGCAGTTCGTCGGGTTCTAAGAGAATCATAACCCAATCAACCCAGGCTTCTCTAAGCTCCGAGCGTGATAGGTAGCGGATTCCCATGGCAGGATCGGCTATTATATATTTCTTGCCTTTCATACCATATAAAACGACCCAGTGATAACCTTTCCAATGGATAATTGCTGGTAAGGGAGCTGATTTCAAATTATCGAGAATTTCGGGAGCGGCTTGAACGCAGCGAACCTTAAAACCTAAAGATTCTGCTCCTTTCCTCACACCGAGCATTGTCGTTCCATATTGCCCAGTACCTACAGCTTCGCGGACGCGATTTAAGGTAAACAAGCGTCCATAGTGTCTACAAATAGCAGCTAGAGAAGCAGCACCACAATCAGTTTCACTGTGCTGTAAGACAACTGAGTATTTCATTTGTATAAATTTAATTATTAATTATATATATTTAAGCTAATAGCTATTAGCCATTAGCTATTAGATAATTATAAAATTAACTTTTATGAATTCACAATTGTATAATCACTTAATTTATAACATATCTATTTATGTAATTTTAATTCACATTATATTTAGCTAGACAGCAATCCTAAATCAATAGTAGCAATCTATCATTTTATTTAAGGTTGCTATATTAACCAAACTAGCTTTTACTTAAACTAAAACTGACACTACCATAACCACCATCATAACTTTTGCTAATAGATATTTGACCACTAGAAGTTTTGTCACCAAAAGTCTTGGTAATAGAGGTTTGACCAGGAGCAATATCATTAGAATTTAAACTACTAACACTATTGCCAAATCCGATTTGACTGACAACACCGCCACCAAAAATATCACCCAAAAATCCATCGAAATAAGAACTAATACCAAAATTATTGCCATCCTGCCCAAAACTTGACCAAACGACCACAAAATCGCCATCCTCATCCATTGCCACATCAGGATTGAGCTGAAAACTGGTCGTGTAGGTGTTGATTTGGAATTCG
>CAYXWE010000843.1:0-2237 GCA_964468145.1 uncultured Pleurocapsa sp. | reverse complement strand
CCCGCATTTCTCACAAATTAAATTGAAAGCCAATTTATAGCTTAAAAGTTGAATATTTTTTCTAATAATAGAAATTTGAGATATGGGGGATAGAAAAATCAGGCTAAATTGTCATAAAATCAGACAAGAGAATCTAAAATTTTAGTCATAAAGAAAAATTGAACATGAGAAGGTAAATAGCAATTAAACAATAGCCATTTAAGAAAATATTTTAGGAGGAAACAAGATAGTTAGAATCATCCAGAATCACTTAAAGCTTGAATTTTAGAGTAAGCAACACCTAAAATATCTTGGTGTGGACAAGCAGTAGAAATAGCGATTAAAATTCTTCTACAACTAATAGTTATTCTCGCGCCCAATTTTAGCAAAGAAAGACGAATTGTTCCTACTGTAGCTTTAGCAAAAGAAGTCTTCCTTAAACAATATTGACGGAAGGCTTGGAGAAGAACATAAGCCATTGAAGACAGCCAAAGTCTTAATTGATTACTCATCATAGTTTGGGTTGAAGTTCGGTCAGCAAATAGATCGAGTTGTTGTTCTTTGATGCG
This sequence comes from uncultured Pleurocapsa sp., assembly GCA_964468145.1. Lineage (GTDB taxonomy): Bacteria > Cyanobacteriota > Cyanobacteriia > Cyanobacteriales > Xenococcaceae > Waterburya. The sequence goes on along the minus strand of CAYXWE010000843.1, from coordinate 1,689 downwards.
ATTTTCCATCTCCCCTCTAGGACAATATTTATTAGTATAAAGTTTAGATGGTGAGATTAAAGATGCTGGTAAAGATGTGACAACGTGACGCATTTTTGAGCCGTGGCATCCATGACAAACTTTAGTTACAACTCTTCTAGAACGACTCCATGATGTTTGTGTTTTATAACAAAGAGAACGATACCAAGTTGATTCTGGAACTAATTTTTTTGCTTCTTTTAGTTCTCGATTAGGAGGAAATAATGTTTCCATTAACTTAGTCACAGGTTCAAGTCTTGATTGGTAATCAGCCTTGGCTTTCGTAATAATATCAGAAGCTCTTAACTTTAATTGACTATTAGTTGCCATCGCTAAAATATAATCAACTCCGATTTGTGCTTCAGACCATGACATAATATCTTCACGAGAGTAAGCACTATCACCACGAATTATGATATGAGTCTCTTGCCATTTTTCACGAATTAACCCAATAATTCTTTGTAATTCTTCCAATGCTCCATCGGCTGGATCGACATTTGAAGAACGTAATTTAGCTACTAACAAATGATGCCCACAAAAAATATATAAAGGTGCATAACATACTCCTTGATAATAAGAATTGAAAAAAGCTCCTTCCTGATTTCCGTGAACAAGGTCATCAGTTACATCCATGTCTAAAATAATTTGTTTTGGTGGCTTTAAATAAGAATCGAGGAAGATTTCGACAAATGCTTTTTCAATTTCTTTGGGTTTATGCTCTATTTTATGGTAGCGACTTGAGCATTGATTAATAATTGTTTCAGGACAATATTCTAGTCGGTTAATTGTACTTTTTCCAGCTAAAATACCTTTATTTGTATCAATAAAATTTAGTTTTTCTAATGCTATAGCTAATGCTGGATCGTAGCGTAATTTATCATGGTCATTTACGTCTTCGTAGCCTAACCCGATGCCATAAACTCTTTGTGCTAATAACTGATGAACTGAATAATCTGTATAGGATGAGTTGCGATAATCTCTAAAGCATTTCGCAAATTTTTCTGTTATTTTCAGCTTTTTATCTAACTCTGCTAGTAAAATAATTCCTGCATCAGATGTAATTCTACCTCCACTAAAATCAGCTATTACTTTTCTGCCTTTGATTGTTCCTAAAGTTAGTTTATTAGGTATACTATGAGTTGATAATGCAGTCATTAAATAGATAAATAAAACTTGATTCTATCTTTTAATTATATCTTATTTTTAGTATTTTTTATTCCTAGTCTTGGTCAATAAAAATATATTTCTTTTAATGTTTATGCCAATTAAATTACTTTTTATTCAAAATTTAATCAATTTTGATGCTGACTGAAACTCAAACTACAGACTGTTGGAAAGCAGCAAGGGTTAACACCCGACTCAAACATAGATACAGTATAGCTTCTAAGTTTGGCGATCGCATTATTTGTGAGAAATGCGGGTATAGGATGTCTGCTGTAACTACCAAACCCGTCAATCTTAATTTCCCTCTCACTGCTGTGGTGGGACAGGAATCTATTAAACTCGCTTTATTACTTGCTGCGATCGATCCTCAATTGGGTGGAGTTGCGATCGCAGGTCGTCGAGGAACGGCTAAATCTGTAATGGCCAGAGCAATCTACGATTTGTTACCTCCCATAGAGGTTATTAAGGATTCTCCCTACAATTGCGACCCCACTCAACCCGATCGAT
>CAYXWE010000842.1:0-2239 GCA_964468145.1 uncultured Pleurocapsa sp. | reverse complement strand
TTAGACAACAAAGATTTGAAATTTAGAGACACAGAAAAATTAAACAACAACAATATTCATCATGACAACTAGACTCTGGGAATTAAGTAACGAGATTCAACAATTAGAAAATGCGATCGCGAAGCCACACAAAATGACCCCAACCGAATCTACACGGTCGAGGTCGAAATAATTAAGGTCTAGAAACTTAATTCTATCTTTTGAGATAATTCTAAATATGGCGATAGGGGGCGAAACTTCACCCCCAGTCAAACTAGAAAAAAGAGAGAATAATTTTAAAATCTTAGTAACCGTAGTAGTGTCCGTAGGAATCGATATCAACGTTGGTTTGACCGTTATCTTGAATCACACCTTGGTCGATTACGTTATATTCACCTACAGTAGACGCAGCGTTAGCATTATCTTGTATGGAAGTTTGAGTAGAAGGAGTACCGTAACCGTAACCATTAATATCAACTTGATTTTGATTGCTGAATTGACCAGTAGCTTGATTGATATAGTTGCCAACACCAACAGCAGCAGCATCGCTTCTATTGATTTGTAGATTTTGTTGAGAATCTTGAGCGAAAGCAGCTACGGGAGTGAAGATAAGAGCAGCAGTAGCGAGTAAACCGAATGTAGATTTTTTCATTTTTCTTAGACCTTTGTTGTAAGTGAATTTGTTTGTTGTTTGTTGTTGATATTAGTTATGTTAGGTCTGAGATTTTTATGCACTTTTACACCGAATCATCTATCCAATCGCACACGGGACAGTCATAGTGAACTATCTGCTTATCTTGACTGAACCTATAACCACAGTTGGGACAGACACCACTAAAGAAAGGATGATTATCGAGTATTTCTAATTGTTCTTCTGAAGTGTAACGAGATGGTCTGTTGGGAATTAGTTCGTCACCATACCAGCTATAGCCCTCTGGACTCCATTGCTCCTCTTCTTTAATATTGGGGTCTGGTCTGAAATCAATACAGTTATCGCTATTTACACCCTTTGGATGTACCGCACAAACTAAATGGGGATTATGAGCATATAGTAGACAACGATCGCATAGAGAAATCTTAGGCATAGTAATAATCGTTATAATTTACAGACAATACTACAAATCAATAAAATCTCATTTACTGAAAATGGTTGCTGATGTAGAATCTGGTATCTACGAATGTGAAGCCTGTAAGTACGTTTTTAGAAATTCAAGTTTTCCTTCTGAATGTCCTCGATGTCAAAGTTCTGAGATTAGCAACATAAGTTTAGAACAACTGACTTTATGTCATTTAAGAAAAACTTCGTCAATAGATAATCTTAGATATTTGTTTCCCAGACAGCGTAAGCGTCAGCTTCTTCAGGAGTTACGTAATAGGTTGGAAACTATGAAAATTCCTACAGAAGAAGAAACAAAACTAGAGTCAACTAAACATCAGGAACTATTAAAACAAGGTTTTTGTCCTCACTGTAAAGCTTCAATAGTTTTATTCATGCTTGACTGTCCCAAATGCAAGCGTCCCTATGAAGCTGAGACATCAACTTAATCGATTACTAATAACCAATAACAGTTTTAATCGACTCAGTTCCTATTACCAGAGCTTGATGTGCCGTGTTATAGAGTTCGTCAGGTTGATGGAGCGTTCCGTCCCAAAACACTATTTCGTAATAATAATCCCTGTCACTGGAAGTATAAGCTTTCCGTGGCGGAAAAGTTATGCTTCCAGTGACAATCCCTCTCATTAGTACGGTAAACAACGAGAATAGAGCCACTAATACTAATTAGATGTTCGATTTTCATTCCTTTCTACTTTTCCCGTTTCGCGATTGTATCTATGGCTATTCTTCCCATTCTCGCTCTTGTTCTTAAAGGTCAACCAGAAACAATAACAAGTCATACTGATAAAGGATAACAGCAGCAACCAGTGTTCCAGGTTTTCGGGGTCAAAGGTATCTTCCATTGAGTATCAGAAAATATCGCGGTGTAATTTGTGGTGCTTAATCTTAACTGAATTTATATAAATCTATTCTCAATCAACATTTATCGAAATCTCAGTTTAGGGTTAGAAGTTTCTCAGTCTGTTGAACGATTCTAATAATCAAGACAAAGATTCAACTAGATAAACAACAGGAGAAAAACCATGAAACGCCTTATTATCTCTACTCTATCTCTTCTCGCTCTTTCTACTCTAGCTGCTCCCGCATTCGCAGGTGAAATTAGTTTCAAGAAAAGCAACAGAAATATTATCGCAGCCAACACTG
>CAYXWE010000841.1:0-2242 GCA_964468145.1 uncultured Pleurocapsa sp. | reverse complement strand
CAAGAAAATCTCTTGCGACGGACAATGGGGTGTGTGCGTCTGGTCTACAACAAAGCTCTTTCTGCTAGAACAAAAGCTTGGTACGAAAGACGAGAGAGAGTCCAATACAAGGAAACTTCTAGTCTTTTGACTAACTGGAAGAAAACCGAAGACTTGGATTTTCTCAATGAAGTTAGCTGCGTACCTTTGCAGCAATGTTTGAGGCATTTGCAAAAAGCTTTTGCCAACTTTTGGGGTAAACGTGCCAAGTATCCAAGGTTCAAAGCAAAACGGAATGGCGGTTCGGCTGAATTTACCAAGTCGGCTTTCAAGTACAGAGATGGGAAACTTTGGCTGGCAAAATGCAAAGAGCCATTGCCAATAGTTTGGTCTAGATTTTTGCCTAATGAGTGTAGTCCTTCTACCGTTACGGTTAAACTCGAACCATCTGGACGTTGGTTTGTCTCTTTGTTGGTAGATGACTACAGCGTTGAAGTATTGCCACCAACAAAAAAACAGATTGGTATTGATGTTGGTATTTCTAGCTTGTTGTGTACTAGCGACGGCGAAAAAATATCTAACCCAAAGCATTTTAATCGGCTGTACAAAAAGCTCAAACTCGCGCAAAAGGAACTGAGTCGGAAAACCAAAGACTCTAGTAACCGACATAAAGCAAGATTTAAAGTAGCTAAAATACACGCCAAAATTAAAGATGCTCGTACCGATTTTCTCCACAAGTTGACCACTAGATTGGTTCGCTCTAATAGCCTGATAGCTATTGAAGATTTGGCAGTTAGAAACATGGTTCGTAACCGCAAGCTGGCTCGTAGTATTAGCGATGCTGCTTGGGGCCAGATGTTTCGTCAACTGGAATATAAGTGTGATTGGTACGGGCGAAAACTGGTCAAGATTGACCGATTTTTCCCTAGCAGTAAGCGATGTAACCATTGCGGTTTCGTAATACATAAGTTGCCATTAAATGTTCGCAAGTGGGATTGTCCTAGCTGTGAAACCAAAGGTATCGATCGTGATATCAATGCGGGAAAAAATATCTTAGCGGCAGGGCTTGCCGTGTTAGTCTGCGGAGCGACCGTAAGAGCCGAACAGAGTAAGTCTGTTAAGCCAGGTGCTATGAAACAGAAACCTAAATAGTGATGTTTAGGAATCCCCCGCTAAATCAAAGATTATAGCGGTGGGAGGATGTCAATAATAATAGATTTACAACATAGTTAAGAATAGAACAATTTGACGAATCCTGGTTAATTTAGAGACTTTTCGCGATCGCTTTTATTTTTGAGCTTTCCAAACTTCCATTACAATTAATTAAAGTTAATCAGCATAGTAACAACGTACACAATCGGTAAGGGAGTAAGAGATAAAAATTGTTTGTTCTCAACGGTTATGAATATTTTCTAGGATTTTTGCTTATTTGTAGCGCAGTTCCCGCATTGGCTTTAACTGCCTCCAAGTTATTAAGACCTAGCAACGGTGGCCCCGAACGCCAAACAACCTATGAATCTGGAATGGAACCCCTTGGTGGTGCTTGGATTCAATTTAACATCCGCTATTATATGTTCGCTCTGGTTTTCGTAGTCTTCGATGTGGAAACAGTATTTTTATACCCTTGGGCGGTAGCTTTTAATCGTTTAGGATTGCTAGCATTTGTAGAAGCCCTAATTTTTATTGCCATTTTGGTAGTTGCTTTAGTATATGCGTGGAGAAAAGGAGCTTTGGAGTGGTCATGAATTCCCCAATATTTGAACAACAACAACAGGATCGAATCCTCAATCCAATTAACCCGACAACGGTAACTCAGGATTTATCAGAAAACGTTATTTTAACTACGGTAGATGACCTATACAACTGGGCAAAGCTCTCTAGCTTGTGGCCCATGCTTTATGGTACTGCCTGCTGCTTTATTGAATTTGCAGCCCTGATTGGTTCTCGATTTGACTTTGACCGCTATGGTCTTGTACCTCGTTCTAGTCCTCGTCAAGCAGATCTGATTATTACTGCAGGTACAATTACCATGAAAATGGCACCTGCTTTGGTTCGTCTGTATGAGGAAATGCCCGAACCTAAATATGTCATTGCTATGGGTGCTTGTACTATTACTGGAGGAATGTTTAGTGCAGATTCCACTACTAGTGTTCGAGGGGTAGATAAATTAATCCCTGTGGATGTATATATCCCTGGTTGTCCTCCTCGTCCCGAAGCTATTTTTGATGCCATCATTAAGTTACGCAAAAAAGTTTCTAACGAA
>CAYXWE010000840.1:0-2243 GCA_964468145.1 uncultured Pleurocapsa sp. | reverse complement strand
CTTCAGATTGCACTCCTGGCTACTCATAAAACTTAAACCTGATAAAGAAAAACTTAAATTTTCAAGCTAATACAGATTATTGAATTAAGCAAAAAGCTTTAGTTGTTAAGATCCCAAAAAAAACATAAAGAAGAAATCTATCTTTAAATAACTTTAAGTATTGAATCTATCTGTTAGAGAGAATTTTGTTCTAACCTAATAGATAGACAAAATGTTATTTCGTAGCTGAAATTTTAGTTTTAATTCCGCCAACAAATTCTGTTTGTAAGTAATAAATTCACACTCGATCCGAGCCAAAATACTATAAGAGTCGAAACTACTAACTTTAGTCAAACCGCAAACCCAATCAAAACGTGAATATTCCTAGCAGTATAATTACCCTCATCGCAGGAATCGCGATGACTCTGATCAGTCTGTGGTACGGTCAAAACCACGGATTGTTACCCATAGCAGCATCTAGCGACGCAGGAGATGTAGACGATCTATTTAACTTTATGATGACCATTGCCACTGGACTGTTTCTTTTGGTAGACGGGGTCTTGGTCTACTCTGTAATTAAATTTCGTCGCCAAAAGGAAGATACAACCGATGGCCCTCCAGTAGAAGGTAATGTGCCTTTAGAAATTGTCTGGACTGCTATCCCCACCGTCATTGTCTTTATCCTCTCAATTTACAGTTTTGAGATTTATAACAGTATGGGGGGATTAGATCCCATGGCAGCTAACGATCCAGGTCCCAATTTAGCCCATGTAGGTCACAATCGTTCAGAACTAGTAGCTCTCGATCCCAGCCAGCAAAATATAGCTTTGGGTTTGGGGGTATCTCCAGAATCTGACCAAGGTGTAGCACCTTTAGAAATCAAAGTGAACGGTATTCAGTATGCGTGGATCTTTACCTATCCCGAAACTGGCGTAATTTCTGGAGAAATTCACGTTCCAGTAGATCGTCCTGTGTCTTTAAATATGACTGCTGGAGACGTGATTCATGCCTTCTGGTTGCCCGAATTTAGAATCAAGCAGGATGTAATTCCTGGTAGAGAAACCAAACTCGTCTTTACTCCCAATAAATTGGGACAATATCCCGTAGTTTGTGCGGAATTGTGTGGTGCTTATCACGGCGGAATGAAAACTCAGCTATACGTCCAAACTCAAGAAGATTACGAACAATGGATTCAAGATAATACTTTTGCAATGAATGAAAGTAATGAATCCGTGGCAATGAGTAGCACATCTAACTCTGATGCAGAGTTTCTCGCACCCTACGCTAAAGACATGGGGGTAGATGCTGATGCTTTGGCACAGCTAAAGCCCCAAAATAATTAAATTTTTTTTTGCAACGATAACAAATGAGTACAACTCTAGAAAGAAATCCTTCTACTTCCCCTCCTCCACCAGAGCCAAACGAACATCCCCAAAGAAAATGGTACGAGTACTTTTTATTTAGTACCGACCACAAAGTAATCGGCATTCAGTACCTGACTACCGCCTTCTTTTTCTACTTTATCGGTGGGGCATTAGCCGAAGTAATGCGTACCGAATTAGCTACCCCCGATCCCGATTTTATTCAACCAGAATTCTACAATCAGGCAATGACCATGCACGGGTCAATTATGCTCTTTTTGTGGATCATTCCTGCAGGGGCTGCTTTTGCCAACTATTTGATTCCTCTAATGATTGGGGCAGAAGATATGGCATTTCCTCGCCTCAATGGGGTGGCGTTTTGGATGATTCCCCCTGGAGGTTTATTTTTTCTTTCCAGTTTCTTGTTAGATTCGGGAGCAGCCCAAGCTGGTTGGACATCCTATCCTCCTTTAAGCTTAGTTAGCAGCAAGTGGGGCGAAGAAATTTGGATTTTGAGCGTCCTACTTTTAGGTACATCTTCGATTTTGGGGGCGATTAACTTCTTGACCACCATTTTGTTGATGCGGATGCCCGATATGGACATTCATAGTATGCCTTTATTTTGTTGGTCGATGTTAGCAACCTCTGGCTTGATTTTGCTGGGTACTCCAGTATTAGCAGCAGCTTTAATTTTGCTTTCTTTCGATCTGGTGGCAGGAACGGCGTTTTTTAACCCAGCAGGGGGTGGAGATCCTATTGTTTACCAACATATGTTTTGGTTTTATTCCCATCCTGCGGTTTATATTATGATTTTGCCCTTTTTTGGTGCAATTTCTGAGATTTTACCCGTTCATGCCCGCAAACCTATCTTTGGTTATAGAGCGATCGCCTATTCTAGTTTGG
>CAYXWE010000839.1:0-2244 GCA_964468145.1 uncultured Pleurocapsa sp. | reverse complement strand
TATATCGGACGTTCGCGCCTTCGGACGACGCGGGGTCTGACCTCTTTGCGCGAACCAATATTACATGCAACTTCCAGGAGAAATGGTATAAGGAGTATCATCTAAAATTTGGCAATCAAAATGCGATCGCCTCAGACTAAAAGAGCGATCGCATTATTATCAAAGTGTCGCTAAAAATTAAGATGCAAAATCGCTATCTACAGGTAGGATACTAATGTAATTGAGCTTAGTGTTTTCGCCACCGATCGCATCTAGGGTTAGTTTCCCATCCGTAACATCTACCGTGATTGTACCAGTAGCAAATAGCTCCCCAGCACTAGGACTAAATTCGGGGATCGCATTTTGGTTTTCGATATTGATAAGGTGATTGCTGTCAGTATATTTATTATCCCCAACACTAACAGTAACTTCGTAGCGTCCATTGGCTAGTTCGTATTCCCAAGCAGCAGGAGTAGTAATACTGTCAGTAAAGTTACCCAAATCCGTAGGATACTGTAAATGGATCAAAGAGTCAGATAATGAGTTGCTATCTAGACCAACAGTGTGGCGATCGCGTACATTAGTTAGTAAATCGATTGGTTGGGGTTGTTCGGCAGTCAAGCTATCTTGAGTCACCCAGCCATAACCGCGATCTTCATCAAATCCCTGTCCGATATCTTGAGTAAATCCTGTAGGGGCAGCAGTTATGGGCGCGCCAAAGTTGATATTGATGGCATCTTCAGGGAAATCTAACCCAGAGATATCCTCGTCAATCAAAGCAACGGGAGTTATATCGAGTGAGTTGATTTTAGTGTTAAAACCACCAATCCCATCTACAGTTAGTTTGCCATCTCGGACATCTACGATTGCCGATCCAGATTGAAATAATTGATTAGCAGTAGGGGTAAAGCCTGAAATAATATTTTGATCTTCAACATTAATTAGATGATTGCTGTCGGTATAGTCAGCATCCCCAACATTAACCTCGACTAAATATTGTCCGTTTGCTAGTTCGTATTCCCAAGCAGCAGGAGTAGTTTGGGAATTAGGATTATTGTAATCTTCTACATACTGAAGATGAATCAAACTAGCTAAAGAATTTGGCGCAGCATCAGCGCGATCGCGAGTATTTAAAGATACATCTAAAGGTACAGTTAGATCCGTACCGATACTAGCTTCGGTAATCCAACCAAAACCTCTAGCATCATTGTAAGCACTACCGCTATCTTGGATATATCCCTCAAGATTATTATCGATCGTGCCAAAGTTTACTCGAACTACTTCTAAAGGAGAAATCTCTACAAAATTTAGTTTAGTATTAAATCCACCGATGGCATCGAGAGTTAATTTTCCATCCCTTATTTCGACCAAAGTAGTAGCAGTGGCAAATTTTTCTGATTCGCTAGGAACAAAACTGGAAATTGCCGAATTACCTTCTAAATTAATAATGTGATTGCTATTAATATAATCAAAATCTCCCACCCCAACTCTTACAAAATACCGACCGTTAGCTAAGTCATATTCCCAAGCACTAGGAGTAGTATCAGCAAAAGGAAGGCGGTTCGCTAATTCGGCAGGATATTGAAGGTGAATGAGGCTATCAGTTATAGAATCGTCACTTTCGTCGCGATCGCGAGTATTAACATTAATATCAATAGGAGTAGGATTTGCTTCATTTAAACTAGATTGGGTTACCCAACCAAAACCTCTTTCTAGACTATATCCCAAACCATAATCTAAAATGTATTCGTCATTTTCTAGAGTTTCTTCTGGTGCAAAATTAACTTTAGTAAGCATATTTAATTAAAACTTTTTATATTAGCTGGAAATCATAAGTTAAACTCAGCATAGCAACGGTATTTACTCTTAGGTATAATTACACAAAAACCTTACACGATTGTAATTATTAGATGAAAACTCTTGACGCTACAGAAATATTTGAGTTACTGCTAGTTTTTTTATATTATTTAAAATAAACAAATGCCTGACAAATTAGTCCAAAAAGCAGTAATTCCCGCAGCAGGTTTTGGTACTAGAATGTATCCTGCAACCAAAGCTTTAAAAAAAGAACTATTTCCCATAGTCGATCGCGATGGACGAGCCAAACCAATTATTTTAATTATTGTAAAAGAAGCAATCAGCGCGGGAATAGAAGAAATTGGTATTGTCGTACAGCAAAGCGATCGCGATTTATTCCACGATCTGCTCAAATCTCCTCCCAAACCCGAACTATGGCAGAAGCTTTCCCCAGATAATAAACGGTAT
>CAYXWE010000838.1:0-2249 GCA_964468145.1 uncultured Pleurocapsa sp. | reverse complement strand
CTGGTTCGGTTTCTAGCAATAATTGCCAAACTAATTAATCATAATAAAATATTTTTTATAATAAAAATGCTCTTACATTTATTAGGTTAGGTTAAATATAAGAGCAAGTAAAATAGACTTTAGTAGCTATTTTTTTAAGAATCAGGAGCAGGACAATTACCTGAAAAGCATCCTGGAGGAAATTTCTTTTTAAAGATATCAGATGTAACCACAAAAATATTATCTTGTAGATCGAAACCTGGATTAGGATTACCAACTATTGTAGTTTGGGTTTGACCCACTTCAAAAGCAATAATTCGTTGATCTTCTCCCAGAATTTTAATTGTGGGATCTGAAGAAGTTTCAGGCAAAATAAATTCTGTGTTTGGGTCGTTGGGATCGTCACCAGGATTTTTCAGGACTGCCATTTTTTTATTGTATAAAAACTTACCGAGACTTGGCTGGTCGTTGGGATCGTCAAGATCTCCATCATCATTTTCGTCAAAACCACCATATATAGGAATCTCGCTACCTCTTTTTAAAAATTGCACCCCAGGTTTTGTACTATCCACTTGCGTAACGTCATAATTTTCCTGTGCACTTCCTTCTTCACCATCGCCGTTGAAAGTAATAGGATCTCCAAAATCTATGGTGTGAGATACGGTGACAGTATAACTACTGAGATCCTCATTACCAACTGTTCCATCATTACCTCTACTCAGACAGCCTGTAGCACCTACAGGACTCGATGTAATAGTTAAAGGTTTGCTAGGGTCTACTTCTATAGGTTGGGGTTGTCTGTTTGGATCTCTAATCCAGCTAATCGTATTGTCTGGGTCGTCAGGATCGCTGCCAAAATCGGTACGCATCTGCCAACCCGGATTGCATACTCCACCATGATAACTACCGCCTATATCTTGAAAATTCCAAGTAATTGAAGTAAAGTTGTTAACTCTATTGGGAAGGGCATCTCTCGCTCTAGCAACCACTCTCGTATCTGCAGTATATGTATCAACCCCTCCGTTAGCGGTATCAGTTTGTCCTGTTAAGAATAGTTGTGCCGTATTCGTTCCGTTAATACAAGCATAAAAGCCCGTAGCAGCAGTCGATAAATTAGCTCCAGAAAGAGTAGGTGCAGTACCAGTTAGTAAAGGAGGTGTAGGTACTTCGCCCGCAGCGCATTGCGAATTATCTTCATCTATATGGGTGTTGTCGATGCCGTCTATTAAGGCTTCTTCCTGCCAGGCAGTATCAGTGTAATCTCCATTAGCGTCAAAGGGAGGTCCCCAACGATACAGAACAGAAGGTCCTTCCCAATTAGTCCCAGAAGCACTCCTTAAGTAGTAGATAATTCTTTCTGGTGTCCCAGCATCGGCATCTGTATCTAACCTATTGCTATTACTTACTTCAGGTATATCCAAAGCAAAAACTATCTTTTTTACAGTATCTGGATCGGTATTGAATGTGCCATCTGCCTCGACGTTGGTATTGGCGATATCGAATGCTCCAGTAGCTCTGGATATATTAGCGTTTACCAGATTTGTTTCTATAACTCTAGCTCTTCTTACCTCATCAGAGATAAAATCTAAAGCTCGCGAAGTTTCATTTCTGATATCTACTTGGGATGTTTGAGTTCTTGTAGTGCTTAGTACCTGCATTAAACCAAAGCCTAATGCGCCAATTACAAAAGTACTCATAAATAAGCCAATAAGTAGCTCGATTAAAGTAAAACCAGAATTGGATTTAAGTTTGTTTTTTTTTAAAAGTTGGTGAAACTCTTTATTTTTCATATTGAGAAAAGTTTTTTGTATATAAAACTAAAAATATTTTTAGTATTGAGGCGAGCTTTTTATCGGGGGGACAAAAGACATTTAAGCTTACCGACAACTATCGCCATTTATAGTATTACTGTCTCAATATAGTTGGGGAAATTAACTAACGTAAATTGGTAAACACACTGATTTTTGAATGAAGCTAGAATAAAGATCGGGTAAATTACTTTGATTTGTCTCAAATAGTTAATTCATCTCCGATTCGTTGCTTTAGGCAAACTGAAAAAACCAGAAATCGATAAAATTAAAATGCCCAAATAAGATAGTAAACTAAATATTGCGATCGCAGAAAATAGAAGACTAATACTAAATCCGATTTTAAAAGTATGCTTTGCATACCGAAGTAAAAACATAGCTAAAACCCTTCTGCCATCTGATATCACGCGGACTGCCTTGACACAGCTTTTTAATGTTGTATGTAAACAGAATTTAGTATAA
>CAYXWE010000837.1:0-2253 GCA_964468145.1 uncultured Pleurocapsa sp. | reverse complement strand
TAGATGCACCCGTAACTACTGCAATCTTGTCTTTTAAATGCTGTAAATTTTCTGGTAACAACTTCATAATCTGCCCCTCTGTTGGCCTATCTTAAGAAACTAAATAGAATTACCATGATTTCTGGTTAACTTAGCTATCATATAAGCTAATTAGTCCCCAAGACTAATTTTCTCGGCGCGACCCAATTATATATACACTAAAAGCTATGCCATAAAGCTAGCTTCGCAATCGCTATGGTAGTTAAAAAGCAATTCTCTAGTTTTGAAGATTTATTAGCAGGATCTGATGTCCCTGTCTTAGTAGACTTTTATGCAACTTGGTGTGGCCCTTGTCAGATGATGACTCCTATTTTGGAACAAGTAGGGGCAAATTTACGCGATCGTCTCCAGGTAGTCAAAATTGACACTGATAAGTATCCCAATCTGGCATCTAAATACCAAATTGAAGCTTTACCCACTTTGGTTTTATTTAAAGACGGACAGCCAGCGGAAAAAATTGAGGGAGTTCATCAAGCACCCCAATTAATTCAGCACTTGAGTTCTTTGGTTTAGCTGGGGATACAGCAAAAATAGTCTCAGGGATCGTTCATTTAATAGTTTTTTGTCATTCGTTATTAGGGCGTTCGTCGAAAATTCACGATCGCGCTCGGACTTATGCCCGCAGGTATGCTGTGGCTAGTTTTTATTGTTTTTTTTAGAAATCCATTCTCCCGAACCTAAATTGCATCCTAGTTCTTGTAATTTCTTTTGTTGTGCTGCGGTTTCTATTCCTTCTGCTACAATTGTTAAACTTAGCTGGTTGGCGATCTCAATTATGTTTTTGGTTAAATTTAGATTCTGTTCTAAATTACGAACTAAATAGCGATCGAGTTTTAGATAGCTAAAAGGAAATTTATATTGCTTGTTGAGAGGGAGATAGCTGGTACAAAAATCGTCCAGACTTAATTGAACCTCTAGCTCTTTTAGCTGCTGCAAGATCGTACTAGCCAATTCGGGATTGGTAACTAAAGCTGCTGCAGGAATTTCTAATAAAATATTTTTGCCGAATATCTCGAATGTCTCGATCGCTTGTTCTACTTGAGAAACTAATTGGTATTGGAAAAACTGCGGTACTGTTAGAGAAAGATTAATTGTTAAGCTTGAATCGAATTGAGATTCGGCACTATCGCCCCAAACTAATATTTCTTGCATTCTTCTGCATCTCTTTCCTAACTCTTGTAGGAGAGAACGATTGATTTGAGAAATTAATTGCGTTTTTTGGGCGTTGGCAATAATTGTGTTGATGGAGACTGGTCGATCGTTTTGACATAAAACTGCTTTTAAAGCCTGGATTTTATTACTCTCAAAATATCTGACTGGTTGATACTGGCAGGTGATATTTTGCTTTTCTAGCTTTTCTTTGGCTACTTGCTCTTGCTGCAATAAACTTACAAAATAATCTTTAGTTTGAGCATTAAAAATACAACATCTATGTTGGGTTTTTTGGGCATATTCCAAAGCAACCGCACTGTTGTTGAGTAAAGTCTCTAGTGTCTCAGAGATATCCCCCAAAACCAAACCTGAGTAGCAGTTAATAAATACTTCTCGTTCGTCGCAAACCAAGATAGCGTTCAATTGATTTTGGATGCTATCTACTATTTCGGCAACCGAATCGATATCGGCAATATTATCGAATATAATTAAAAAATCATCATTGTCTCCTCTTCCCAAAATACTATTATGAGGAAGTAACGATTTTAATTGTTGGGCTATTGTAACTAGCAATCTATTTTTAAAATCGCCTTCGATAATAAGATCGTATAGATGGAGGCGATCGCATCTTAGAGAGGCAATTGCAAAATTGGATTGAGTTTTTTTTTGTTTTCGGCGATAGATTTGTCGCAATTTTCCCGTCCAAGAAACTCGACTCAAAAGTCCAGTTACAGGATCTGACAAGGAGCTATTTAATAGTTTTTCTTTAGTATTTTTAAATCTTTGTTCGCTTTGAGTAATCTTCGAGAGAAGATTGTCATTAACTCTTTTCAGTGTTTGAGGTATGCTAGCAGTTTTAATGTGGGTTTTTATTCGAGCCAAAACTTCTTCTGATTGGAAAGGTTTGGTAATATAATCTACACCGCCTGCTTCAAATCCTTTAACTTTATTTTCAATTTCGTTATATGCACTCAGAAAAACTACGGGTATCTGTTCTGTTTTTTTGTTTTGCTTAAGCTGACGACAAATTTCATAGCCATCGCGATCGGGCAGATTAATATC
>CAYXWE010000836.1:0-2254 GCA_964468145.1 uncultured Pleurocapsa sp. | reverse complement strand
ATTCATGAAATAGGTCATGCTTTAGGGTTTGTATCATTAGTCGATGGTTTAACCGAAGATAATGCTAATGATGTAGAAATGCTCAATAGCAGTTCTACAAGCCTAGATCTATTCCGTACAAAAAGCGTTGCCGAAGATTCCTCATCCAATACTAGTTCTAACAATTATTTGAGTAATAGGACTCATAGATTTATTGGAACAAAAGATAGTAATTTTTCGTTAGATAATAATCAAACTACAATTGCTAAATTTTCAACTGGTTCGGAAGATATTGGCACAAATGTTTTTCAAACTTCAGGTGGTTCTGAGTATTTTAGTGACTCTTATCAAGCTAGTCACTGGAACAACGAAGATGATGCAGGAATCATGGATCCTCTGTTGGAATTAGGTGTCAGAAGAGAAATTGGTGAATTAGATCTCCGTGCCATGGATGTAATTGGTTGGAATCGTCAATCAGCTTCTGCTTCTAAGCGAACTTTATGGCGAGAAGCACGAGGCGAAGCAGAAGTTACAGGTACTATAAACCGCAATGTGGAAGTAGGAGAAATGCTAGCTGACTGGCGTTGGGCGCGTCGTGGTAGTCAAACAAGATTAGCTCAAGAGGGTAACATCGCTCAATTCTTAGCACAAGAAGGCTTCTTTAGTGTTGGTGCTTTCCGTAATAGTTTTGATTTTACTACGGTCAATGGAAACATTGGTAATACTGAGCCTCTAATTATAAACGATCGCTTTGAAGCTCAAGAGTTTCAAACTAACTCTGGTAATGACTCGGATTTAACTAGTTCTTTCGATCTCATCTCAGAAATTAATTCTTCATTGGTTGTCGAAACTCAACCACAAGATGTCGAACAAATCGTCGCTTTAGTTACCGAAGGTTTATCCGAGGATCGATTAAGTCAGTTGAGTCTTGAAGATTTGGCACAACTTATCGAACAACAGTTGGAAGAATCTTTAATTAATAACTAATTTTATTGATTGCAATCGCAAAGAGTGAATCAGTAAAATCTCTCGTTTCCTGTCTTTAGTTGTAGATCGACAGATTATCGTGGCGATCGCTTTTTAAATTGGCGATCGCCTGACTGCTTGACTTTTCAGACATCCTCTCATGCAGCTTCAATTATTTACTAATTCAAAGTAATATTATTTAATAGAAAATAAGTGTTTTTCACATGGTATTAATACGGCATCTCTTTTAAGATTGTGGGTATTAATATTTTAATTATATAAGTTGGTGAATAATACTAATATTCTGATTGTAGAAGATGAGTTGATCATTGCTGAGAACTTGGCAATGAAACTAGAAAAAATGCAATATAATATCTGCGATATCGTCTCCAGCGGTCAAGCAGCTCTAAAAAAAGTAGAGCAATACAATCCAGATTTGATCCTGATGGATATTGCTATTAAAGGAAATATAGACGGTATTCAAACAGCTCGCGCCATCCAAGAAAACTATAACATTGCCGTTATCTTTTTAACAGCCTATGCAGATGACCAAACTCTAGAAAGAGCTGCGGGAACTGGCTGTTACGGTTATATTCTCAAGCCTTTTAAAGATCGAGAATTGCACGCCACAATCAAAATGGCACTCAACAAGCACAACGAGCAAAAAACTACAGCTCAATCATTATTAGAAATGACTGAGATTATAGGAAAGTATACGTCTGAAAAAAATATTGTATATGAAGATGCTCTGACTAAACTTCCTAACCGACTTATGTTACGAGATCTGTTCGGCTATTTATCATCTAGTTTAGAAAATTCATCTGAGTCGAATGAGTCAGATAAACCTAAAAATATCAACAAAAAACTTCTAGCAACTATTTACATCAAGCTAGACAGATTTGACAGAATCTTAGCATATTTGGGAGATAAAAAAAGCGATCTTCTGATTAAAGAAGTAGCATCTCGTTTGAGAGAAGCTGCTAATGATTATACTTATGAAGCCATTCCTATAAAGTTAGAATATAGTGAGTTTTGCATTCTGCTATCAGGAATAGAGCAAAGACAAATTGCATCGAATTTTACTCAAATTATTCTCAACCAATTACGCCAGTACTTTGAGATTGAAGGTGAAAAAATATTCTTAAATGCTAGTATTGGAATTTCTTTTTATCCTTTTGACAATCTAGAAATAGAGCGATTATTAGAACAGGCAAAACAAGCTATGCTCTACGCCCAGGAGCAAGGCGGTAATAGATATAAACTCTATACATCAGCTTTTAGAATTATTACATCCAATAGCTCCAACGAT
>CAYXWE010000835.1:0-2257 GCA_964468145.1 uncultured Pleurocapsa sp. | reverse complement strand
GTCAGGCAAAACTTTGCGACTCCCATGCCGTAAATTAAGCCAAAATTAACAATTTTTCCTAATTTACGCTCTTCATCAACAATATTGGACATTGGTTTATCGAATAAAAACGAAGCAGTTAACCGATGCAAGTCTTCTCCATGACGATAGGCTGTAATCATACGGCGATCTCCACTAGCTTTAGCCATCAACCGCAGTTCGATTTGGCTGTAATCGGCTTTAATAATGACATTGCCAGGAGCAGCAGTAAAACACTGTCTAGTTCGGGGATCGTGGGGAATGTTGGTTAGATTGGGTTCTCGACAGCTAAATCTTCCCGATCTGGCTCCCATTTGCCACCAATGACCCTGAATCCTCTCGGTTACAGGATGGATGAATTGAGGTAAACCCACACTGAAAGTATTAATTCTAGTTGTCAGACTGCGATATTCAAGCAACCATCTAATGACGGGATAATCTTGAGCTAAAGGAATTAATTCTCTAACATTAGTCGATTTGACATCAATTCCCAATCGGTTAAATGCAGCTACTACTTGTTTGGGAGAAGAGAGATTAACTCGGATACTCAATTCAGTTAGTAAAGTATCAGTAGAGCAATCTCGCAAGGTTCTGCTAGTTTTCGACGCACTTCCTGTCCGCAGGTCGCGAGTTACGAAATGTGCCTGTAATTGCTGTTCTAACCGAGCTTGTTGTTGCAGTAAATCCTGTTTGAGTAACTGCCACTTATCTAAATCTAACCTAACACCATTAAGTTCCATTTGTGCCACTGCCCTAAGACAATCAAACTCAGTTTGAGCCGTAGCGGTCAGTTTGGCTTTGACAAGTAGGCGTTTGAGTTTTTGATGTAGGGGTAATAAAACGGCAGCATCATTAGCAGCATACTGTAACTGTTCCTTGCTGAGACTGCGACTAAAATCGCTAGTTTGAGCGGATTTATTCAGCTTGACTCGCAACAGTTTTTGAACTAACGTCTCTAGGGTACTACTTCTTTTGAGTCCCGCAGTTAAAACTTTGTATCCCAGATAGGTATCGAAATAAGGAGGTTCTAGATTAAATCCCGCACTCTTTAGCATCATCAGATCGAACTTTAAGTTATGTCCGATTTTGAGACAGTTACTAGCTAAAAGTCGTTTGAGGGGAGTCAATCCAGTTTGGTCGATAGCAGCTAGATCGATTACCATAACAGGATGCTTCGGGACGGCAATTTGTACCAAACGGACTTTACTGGTATGGGGGTCTAAGCCAGTGGTTTCGGTATCGATGCCAAACCTTTCGATTGTATCAATTAAAGGGTCGAGTAATTCTCTTAGTTGTTCGGCATTGGTAATTAAGTGATATTTAGTATTAATAGGTTTAACTCGTGCTGGTTGTTTTAACCGATATCGTTTGAGTAAAACTTCAGTTTCTCTCCAGCTATAAAAAGCATCAGCACTATCTTTTTTATTGTGCGATCGATATTTACGGATAATCTTGTTAGCAGCAAGAAGTATTTGTTGGTTATTCATACTAATACTAATGACAATTGGGGAAATAAGTTAGTTAAATTAAATAATTAGTTTTGAGAGGAAAATGAGGTAGATAAAGCAATTGGATAAGACTTAATTCAGTTGTAATCTATAAATAACAATTCAAGATTTAATTAAACATGAAAACTACAGACAAGAAAAACATCCCCCGACCCGAGCGAAAACTAGCTATTTTTGCTAACTGGTTTAGAGTGGGGGTAATTGGATTAATAGCTCTACCTTCTCTGTTTCAACTAATAACTGGAATTATTTAGCGAGTATGGTCTTAATTACTAATAGGAGAAAAATATTTTCTCTATTTGTCTAGACAACAATTTTTAGTCGTCAAATTCATAATTGAGGTAATCATCCTCATCTAGCTCAAAATCTTCTTCCTCTTCTTCTATCTGTTCGATCTTGCGAGTTTTAGAATTACTAGCAGGGGGTGATATTTCAACGGTAGATTCTTCTTCACCAGCAGCTAGCAGTTTATCGCTAGATTCAAATCCCGTAATGGTTTCATGTATCTGCCATACTTGCTGTTTGCGTTCGGGTTTACCTAAGAAGAGACGGGGAAAATTGCTAATAGTAGGTTCGACAATTTTATCGGTTTTACAACAGAAAGATTTATTGCTACCTTTGCCTTCTTTAACTGCTTTAAACTTAGTATAAAGTACTCCTAAAGAACGCCATTTATCGCTTTTATTGCTAAAAGGTCGATCTGTATATCGAGCAAATACCTTTTCTAATTT